>JBCLGW010000001.1:0-107093 GCA_039740835.1 Parcubacteria group bacterium
ACACCTTGCCCACATTCTGAAAGAGGTGCACCTATAGGACAAAATGAAGGGGCACATTCTTCACCGCAAGACCAACAATAATCGCCCACTGGGCAATCGTTATCACCGTTGCAATTAATATCATAATGGCCAGGGTTGTGCTCAGCGCGGACTTGGACAGAAGATATTCCTACATTAAAAATGTTAAAAATAAAAGCCAAGATTATTATTATTTTTATTACTTTTTTTATCATATGAAAATTACAAAGATTAATATCACCTAAAATTATATCACAAATAAACACGTGTGTGTTTTAAAAAATTCAAACTATACAAAAACTTGACTTTTCTCCAGACTTTTACTATTATATTGGTATTGAAGTTCGCCTACGGCGAGCTCATTTTTTTAAATTTTTCGGCGACAGAAAAAATAAAATTCGCCGAAAGCTCTCAAAAAAAAATAATAAATAATAATAAAATAAAAATATGTTAGATCTAAAAGTAATTCACTCTGTATTGCATCAACTAGAAGAAGAACGAGGAATACCACAAGCAAAAATAATAGAAGCCATAGAAATGGCGCTAGCTACTGCGTACAAAAAAGAATACGGCGAAAAAGGCCAGATAGTGCGTGCAAAGTTTGACATCAACTCAGGAAAAACTGAATTCTTTCAGGTAAAAATCGCTGTAGATGATACGACTGTAATAGTCCCAGATAAAAATGGCGAAGTTGATTTTGAGCGTGCAGAAAAAGAAGAAAAAGATATTTTCAACACAGAACATCACATCATCATTGCAGATGCGCAAAAAATAAAAAAAGATGTGGTGCTCGGCGAAGAAATGATTTTCCCTCTTGAAGACCAAAGCGACTACGGACGTATTGCTTCTCAAACTGCAAAACAAGTAATCATCCAAAAAATCCGCGAGGCAGAAAAAACAGCGGTGCTCGGTGAATACGGAAAACAAGAAGGTACTATTGTAAACGGCACCGTACAAAGAATGGAGCGTGGCGCTATATTTGTAGATATGGGCCGAGCGACAGGTATACTTTCATACGAAGACCAAATCCCAGGCGAAAGATATGCTCAGGGAGAGCGCGTGCGAGCGTATCTATATAGAGTAGAAGAAACTCCACGAGGCATTTTCCTGAGACTTTCTCGTTCTCATCCCCTATTTCTCCAAAAACTTTTTGAAACAGAAACTCCAGAAATCGGCGCAGGTGTCGTGCAAATAAAAGCAATTGCGCGCGAAGCTGGGTCTCGCACAAAAATAGCAGTGACTTCTACAGACGAACATATTGACCCTGTGGGCTCTATGGTGGGTCAGCGCGGAGTGCGTGTAAGCACGGTGATGAGCGAGCTTGGTGGCGAAAAAATTGATATTATAGAATGGTCTGCAGACCCAAAAAAGTTTGTTGAGGATTCTCTTTCTCCAGCAAAAGTTCTTTCTGTTGAAATAAACGAGACAGAGAAAAAAGCTGTGGTGCAAGTATCAGAAGACCAGCAATCTCTCGCTATTGGAAAAGGTGGACAAAATGTACGCCTAGCAGCCAAACTTTCTGGTTGGAAAATAGACATTCAATCTGTAAAAGGTGCGCCAGTCGCAGACTCCGAAGAAACTAATTCTTAATTATCTAATTATAAAATAACAAAAAATATATGAATTTGTGGCATGATATAAAACCGGGAGAAAAAGATTCAATAAATACAATTATTGAAATCAATAAAGGTTCAAAAAATAAATATGAAATAGACAAAGAAACGGGCCTCATCGCCCTAGATAGAGCCATGCACACATCTCAAGACTTCCCTTTTGATTATGGCTTTGTGCCTCAAACACTTTGGGACGATGGAGATGCAGTAGATGTGATTGTCCTCACAACATATCCTCTAGTACCGGGAGTGCTCGTCCGAGTGCGACCTGTCGCTATTATAGATATAATAGACAGTGGAGACTCTGATTCAAAAATCATTGGGGTACCAGTAGACGACCCAAGGTGGAATGATATTAAAGACCTAGCTGATATAAACAAGCATACGCTGAAAGAAATGGAGCATTTTTACTCTACTTACAAGCAAATCCAGAAAAAAGAAGTAAAAGTAGAGGGTTTTCACGGGAAAGATAAAGCAGTGGAAGCGTTTTTGCGAGGTATCGAGCTCTACAAACAAAAATTTAATAAGTAAACAAAAAAACCCGATGACCCGATGTAATGTCGGGTTTTTTGTTGTATTATATGTACAGATGAAGTATGGGTGAAAAAAATTATTAGTAACAAAGTTTTATGAAAAAAAATATATTAATTTCAACTTTAATAATGTGTGCAATGTTTTTGGGTGGATATGTTTCTACTGTAAAAGCACAGATATCGGGTGCTAGTGTTGGAAATGTTACAGACACGGTAGTCCAAACAGCACCGCCAACAAATGCTGTTAGACCAGCGGGTGGAGCGATGATGAGAAAAGAAATGACTCCTGCAATGCGAGTTGAAATGCGAGTTGAAATGCGAGCAAAACTAGAACAAACATTTACTAACAAAAAGGAGGGTGCGGGTATGCAAAAGGAGGGTGCGGGCATACAAAATGAAAAACGAGACGACAAAAGAAGTGCGAGAGTAGAAAAAGCAAAAAAACACCTCGTTGCAATAGTAGAAAGGTTTACATTTGCTGTTACAAGATTTGAAGGTATCATCGCTCGTATGGAATCTAGACTAGCAAAAATATCGGAAGCGGGCGGAAATATTTCTTTAGCAAAAAAATATATAACTTTAGCAAAAGGTGACTTGGATAAAGCGCGAATAAACATTTCCAATTTGCCTACAGTATGGGAAAAAGACACTGCTGCTATAGAAACAACAGATACAACAGGTGCGACAGAAAAAACTGGAGTAATGCAGACAAAAAAAGAAGCTTTTAAAGCGTTGCATGCTTTGATAAAAGCAGTTAAGAACAACCTTGTGGATGCACACAAAAATTTCGCCTTGGCAATATCAACAGCAAAATCGACACAAAAAAGTACTGATATAATAAAAGTTGAAACACAAGCGCCAGCTTCAACAGAATCAATTTAATAAATAATATTGCGAAAACAAAAAATATATGGATACACAAACACCAAATGTTCAAACACCAGTGTCAGAGCCAACACCAGAGATGATGACAATGGAGACTCCGAAAAAGTCCCCACTCGGGCCAGTCATTGGTCTTGTAATTATTCTCGCTGTTATTATCGTGGGTAGTCTTTATTTCTGGGGACAAAAAGTAGAGCAGGATGCTGCGATAAAAAATGCGCCAACTCAGACAGAGCAGAGAGTGGTGGAGACAGCGCCAGTAGATTCTCAGGTAGAAGCTTTGCAAACACAAAGCTCATCTGATGACATTAACTCAATAGAAGCCGACCTAAACGCAACAGATTTTACCAACATTGACGGTGGTATTGAAAACATAAACTAAATTTTAAAAAATAGTGTAAAAAACTCCGCCAAACGCGGAGTTTTTTATTTACCAGAAAAAAACTTGCAAATAGGCCGTATTATTTATAGACTAAAAATCTATTACACAAAAATATGAACAAAGATAAAAAATATTCAAATATAAAAATTTCAAATTTAGAAAACTCGGAGGTGCTCATAGAGGGCGAAATCCTCGCAGAGTTCCTAGAAGAACATCGCAAAAAAGCAGTGACCGATATGATGGAGCGTGCAGAGTTACCGGGTTTTCGCAAAGGAAAAGCCCCAGAAAATATGGTCCTGCAACACTACGGCGAAGACAAAATCCTAGAGCATGCCGCCACAGACGCTATAGATGCAGAATATTGGAATATCGTTTCTGACAACTCCATAAAAGCTATCGGAAATCCAAATGTAACTATCACAAAAATAGCAAAGGGTAACCCGCTTGGTTTTAAAATAAAAACCGCAGTATTTCCAGAAATAAAACTTCCAGACTACAAAGTGCTTGCGAAAAAAGAAAATGAAAATCCTGAAGAAGTCGTGGAAGTAACACAAAAAGAAGTTGACGACATACTAGAGCAACTCAAAAAAACAAAAGCCGGAGAAAAAGGTGATGTGGAGGAATCGCTCCCCGACCTCGATGATGCTTTCGCGCAATCTTTGGGTGATTTTAAAGATGTCGCTGATTTGACCGAAAAAATCCGCGCAAACATGCTAGCAGAAAAGAAAATGCGGTCTCGCGAAAAACGCCGACTGACAATACTTGAAGCGATTTTGAAAGGTACAGACATAGCGATACCAGAAATGCTTATTGAAAATGAAAATCAAAAAATGCTTGCGCAGTTTAAAAATGACATTTCTCGCACAGGCCTGACCTATGAAGCATATCTTGCGAAGATAAATAAAACTCAAGCAGAAATATTTTCAGATTGGCGAGACAATGCGATAAAGCGAGCAAAAACCCAGCTTATGTTGGCAAAAATTTCAGCTGACGAAAAAATCGCGCCGAGCGAAGAAGAAGTAACAAAAGAAATTGACCATATCGTAGAACATCACCCCGATGCCGACAGATACAAAGCGCGAATGTATGTAGAAAACATGATGACCAACGAAAAGGTGCTTGAATATTTAGAAAAATTAAAATAGTAATTTAAAGTAGAAATAGTGCCGAAACTGCGACAGATGCAGTCTCTGCTCGAAGAATTTGTTGTCCAAGCGTGTGCGGGACAACATTTTTTTCTTTAAAAAACTTTAGCTCCATATCACTCCAGCCACCTTCAGGTCCGATAAATAGCGCAACGGGGCTTTCGTCTGAAAAACTTTCTTTTGAGATTTTTTCTCCTTCTGGATGAAGAAGTATTTTTCTCGCGGGTAAATCCATAGAAAAAACTTCCTCTAGCGTCTTTACCGAGTGAATAGTCGGAGTCGTCCCTCGTCCAGACTGCTCGCTTGCTTCGCACGCTATTTTTTCTAATCGCTCCATATGCACATCCTTTTTCTCAGATCGCTCTGCGACTATCGGCACAAAATGCGACACGCCGAGCTCCGTACCCTTTTCTACTATCCATTCAAAATTATCTTTTTTTATAATTCCAACGCAAAGCCAAACTTCTTTTGACACGCCGAAAACTTCGCGCTCGCTTTCAACAGAAAGCTCCGCGCGTTCTTTTGAAAGCATATCTACGACGCAGACATATTCACTTCCCTGTCCATCAAAAACAACCACCTTGTCACCAGATGTCAGTCGAAAAACTTTTTTCCATTGATGCAAAATGTCGACATCTTCAATGACAACTTTTTCTTTTTTGCCTATTGGCTCTTTTATAAAAAATCTGTGTAATCTCATATATCAAGTGTAGTCAACTAAATAAAAAAAGCAAAGTTGCGCACATTCTCACTCTGGTATACTATATTTGACACTTACTCTTAACACAAAAACATATGTTGATACCAATGGTTATTGAAAAAACAAGTTTTGGCGAGCGGGCATATGATATTTATTCTCGACTATTAAAAGATCGTATTGTATTTTTGGGTGGGCCGATAGACGACGATACGGCAAATACTGTTATCGCTCAGCTCCTTTTTCTTGAATCAGAAGACCCAAAAAAAGATATTCATCTTTATATAAATTCTCCGGGCGGGTCTGTTACGTCTACAATGGCGATGCTAGACACAATGAACCACATAAAGCCAGACGTCTCTACTTTTGTGGTGGGTATCGCCGCATCTGGTGCCGCTATTTTACTTGCTGGCGGGAAAAAGGGAAAGCGTTTTGCTCTACCAAACGCCGAGATAATGATTCATCAGCCATGGGGCGGTGCGCAGGGTCAAGCGACCGATATAGAGATTACCGCTCGACAAATACTCAAAACTCGCGCAAAACTCAACAAAATCCTCTCTGAAACTACAGGTAAATCACTTTCACAGATAGAAAAAGATGTTGAGCGTGACTATTTTATGACTGCTGATGAAGCAAAGAAATATGGGGTGATTGATAAGGTGCTGTAGGAACAAAATAAAAATCCAGAAGAAACCACTCAAAAAAGATTTCTGGTAGTAACAAAATAAAAAACAAAGAAAAAACTCTTAAAAAAGAGCACGCATAAAGGCAAGCTTGCCTTTTGCTCCGTCTCGGCTACCCGCCTGCGAAGCCTGTTTTTTGTGTATTTTATTTTTTTGTCGCTACCATCTGTTGTCTTTTTTCATCCTCTCTTTATCAACACCCTCACCCTCACAGTCTGTGTTCTGTGGTATTATTTTTGTATTAGTGAATATTTTTATTACTCAAACTAAGTAAAATTATGAAAACCCAAACCACATCTCAAATAATCAACACCATAAAAGTTATTACTCTCGCTCTGCTACTTGCACTAGGAATCTCTTATGTAAGTGCTCAGTGGTCTGGACCTCAGCAAGCACCACCACTTGGAAATGTGTCTGCACCACTCAATACAGGTGCAACGGCACAGACAAAGACAGGATCTCTTGCTGTCGGATCTCTTACTGTTAAAGGTAGTGTCCCAGATTATTCTTCTGGTATTAATTTTCAAGATTCAAACAGTGCTCCTGTTGCTGGGTTGTTTGCAAATCTAGCCGCTGGGGGATTTTTAAAGCCAGCAAATGGAACATATCCTTGGTATGTCTTCTTGGATTCTGGAAGCACGGTTCAGACTGGCATGATAAGAGCACCATATATTCAAATATCAAGTCGTTCAACTGCTGGAGGTGTTCCAGTTGTAGGTGATGTACTAACAGCCCAAGACACAAGCGGAACAGCTGCGTGGAATACACCGTCTGGGGGTGGAGGTGGCGTAACTGATCTGTGCAATATCGCAACAGGGAGTGCCGTTGGCACCGATGCACTGTGTGTGGCTCATTGTACAGGCTCCGCTCCTGGTGTGTGGAGATTAATCGGAAGCTGGGACGCGGATCAGGGCGGTGATATGGCCTATGGCCGTGGCCGTACTTCTGGTAGAACGCCGTCGGGAATTTCTGGTATATATCCGTGGTTTAACACACTCTGCGCTAAGTTCAACTAGCTTGTCAGGTATTAAGGGGTCCAAAGTTAAAGGGGTCAGGTATCTTTTATTTTTTAGTTTAGAATGGGTTGATAAAGTGCTGTAGGAACAAAATAAAATCAAATAAAACTCTGAAAAAAGAGGCTTCGCAGGCGGGTAGCCGAGACGGAGCAAAAGGCAAGCTTGCCTTTATGCGTACTCTTTTTTAAGAGTTTTCTTTGATTTTTATTTTGTTGCATCCTCCCATTATCAACACCCCCACCTCACGGTCTGTGTTCTGTGGTATTATTTTTGTATTAGTGAATATTTTTATTACTCAAACCAAGTAAATTATGAAACCCCAAACCACATCTCAAATAATCAACACCATAAAAGTCATTGCTCTTGCTCTACTACTTGCACTAGGAATCTCTTATGTAAGTGCTCAGTGGTCTGGACCGACAGCAGTACCACCAAATAACAATGTATCCGCACCGATAAATGTGGGGTCAGCTGATCAAACTAAAACAGGAAAGCTGGGTGTTGGGAGTCTTGTTGTGGGTGTGGGGGGTTCCATCATTAGCCCAAACACACTTTCGTCCTATGGTTCTACAACCATACAGGGCTCAAAGAATGGATGGAGCGGAATCAACTTTAGAGATTCAGCTGGTGCCAATAGTGGGACATTGATGATGAGCCCAACCTATTCAGGGTTTTATAATGGAGCGGATAGTGCTTGGCGTTTTTATGTAGATAATGCAGGAAATACTATTCAGCTGGGTACAGCTACTATTGCGGGTACAGCTACTGTCGGTGGTCTTAAGATTGCAACTGGTGCTGGTGCAGGCAAAGTGCTGACCTCTAGTGCTGACGGAACTGGAACTTGGCAGACAGCGGCTGGTGGTGGGGGTGGTATAGGTACTATAAATAATAGACCAATTGGTACTACTGTTGGAGCTTCTGTACAAAGCATGACCAACAACGGCTACACCGATTTTGTCCTTGACGGCAACTATTTCATGCCCTTTGGAACCCAATTCGCTCCCGGAGTAGCTACGGGAAGCATTTACGTTGCCGAACCAGGAACTAATGGTATGCCTGTAGGATGGACTACTTTCAAACTTGCTATAGTAATCTCTTCGTGGTCCGTACCAGGAAGTTATATTATATATAGAGGAGCAATGCCCATCAATGGAGCCAATGCAGTTGGAACTTGGGCTGTAACAGGTGGAGGGATGTCACTTCAAAGAATCTTGTAAATTAATGGGTAATTAATGTATTAATGGAATTAATGGGGACAGGCACAATTGTTTTTTGCAAAAAAGACTTCTGGTAGCGACAAAAAAATAAAACATCCCAAAAAGAGCACGCATAAAGGCAAGCTTGCCTTTATGCGTGCTCTTTTTGAGAGTTTTCTTTGATTTTATTTTGTTCCGCACCACTTCTATGAATCTATGAAAAAGATAATTTCTTGCAAAAAGTGGACAAAACCACCATTTTCTTATATTATGAAAAAGTTCATTTTATTTAATTTTTTAATCAAACGGCCGACCTTTTTTAGATTTTCGCATCATATGACTATCAATTCCCTTGCAAAAATCTAGCTGAGGTCTGCCTACGCACACCATGTCATTAAAAATCGCAATGCTCCTCGCGGGCTTTGCGGGTATCGTCGGTGTTGCGCTCGGATATTTTTTGCGAGTTCTCGTAGCTCTTGGACAAAAAGGATCAATTGAGATTTCCATCAAACAGATGGAGCTCAAAGCAAAAGAACAGGCACAAAAAATAATCAACGAATCAGAAGTAAAAGCCGAGCAAACACTAAAAGAGGCCCGTACAGAGAACAAAGAACGCGAAGACAAAATTCAAAAAGCAGAAGATAGAATCATAAAGAAAGAAGAGTTTTTGGACAAAAGACAACTTGATATAGACAAAGAAGTTGAATACGTCAAAGGACGAATAGTAGAAATAAAAACAATAAAAGAAAAGGCCGAATCGCTTTTGATAGAGCGCCAAGAATCGCTTGAAAAAGTAGCGGGTCTCACAGAAGAAACAGCAAAGGCTGAGCTTTTAGACATAGTAGAAAAAAAATCTGAAGAAGATATTCTTGTGCGAATGCAAAAACTCGAAATGTCGGGCAATGAAAAGCTAGACCGTCGAGCAAAAGACATTCTCGCAACATCTATTCAACGTCTCGCAACATCAGTGACTTCAGACATGCTAGCGACTAGCGTACCGATACCTTCTGATGATGTAAAGGGAAAAATTATCGGAAAAGAAGGTAGGAATATAAAAGCATTTGAGCGAGTCACTGGCGTAGAAATAATCGTTGATGACACGCCAGGAGCTATCACCATTTCATCATTTGACCCTGTGCGCCGACAAATCGCTCGCGTCGCCCTCGAAAACCTCATAGCCGACGGACGTATTCAACCTGCAAAAATAGAAGAAATGGTAGAAAAAGCAAAAGGCGAGATAAATAAAATAATTAAAGAGCGTGGTGAGATAGCTGCTTTTGAATGTGGAGTAATAAACCTAGACCCACGCATCATCTCTATTCTCGGAAGACTCCATTTTCGCACGAGCTATGGTCAAAACGTACTTCAGCATTCTATTGAAATGGCGCACATCGCTGGAATGCTCGCCGAAGAGCTCGGTGCAAACGTCGCCGTAGCAAAAGCCGGTGCTCTACTACACGATATTGGCAAAGCGCTCGACCATGAGGTTGCGGGCTCACACGTAGAAATAGGTCGCAGAATTTTACAAAAATTTGGCGCTAGCGAAGAAATTGTAAAAGCAATGCAAGCTCATCACGAGGAATATCCGTACGAAACTATAGAGTCAATCATCGTGCAAGTAGCCGATTCTATATCAGGCGGACGTCCTGGTGCGCGTCGTGATACTGTAGAAAATTATCTCAAACGTCTCGGCGACCTAGAAGCAATTTCAAACGGCTTCAAAGGTGTAGAAAAATCATACGCTCTCCAAGCTGGCCGAGAAATAAGAGTTTTTGTATTCCCTTCTCAAGTCAGCGACCTAGAAGCAAAAGAAATGGCTCGAGAAATAGCCATAAAAATAGAAAAAGACTTAAAATATCCGGGAGAAATAAAAGTAAATATCATTCGCGAGTCTAGATATATTGAGTTTGCTAGATAATTTAACATGAAAGAACAATTTCCTAATTTACCAGAAACTTCTGAAATGATAAAAGCGGAAGGTGGCAAGGAATTCAGAGAACAACTAAGAGAAAATGTACTTAATGCTCTTGACCAAATTTTACGTAAACTTTTTGATACAAAAGAGATTGTTAAAGACTTTGAGAGACTTGCTGACGCGCAGCAAGATGCCAGACAATTAAGCATTGAAGCTGGAGAATTTTTTCGAGGTCTAATTCCCGATGGTTTGAGGAAGCCGGAAATTGATGGTGTCCCAAATGTTGGTTCATTTAATTGGATAATGGCGTCAGAGAGTACAGAACGGCACAAATTATTTACTGACGAAGTTGAAGAACTATCACGAAAAGAATATAAAGATCAAAGGAAGAAAATACTAAAAGACTCTCTTCATGGGAGAGAAAGATCATCTTTTAAAGGAGGGGTTACGGAGGGCGAAATATTAAATGGCGTTGTGGAACAAACGACTATTAACGCGTTAGAACAAGATGGAAATAAAAATCTTATTTACGAAAGAGTTTCTAATACCCTAAACAGACCAGGGAATACAAACCACGCTGAATCTTCGTTGGTAATTCAAGATATTGAAAATGGAATTACTCTAGACCTGAATGCTCTTTTGCCATCCAATTACAGATTTGTACCACGAGCTATGGATAAAGAGCTTCTTCAACTTGATGCCGAAAGTATTACTGGAAGAAGTTACAAGCAAAAAGAAGTTGCGGATTTAAAAGATTATAAAATGGGAGAATCTGCCACGGAGGGTTTTGCAGTGCGACCGTTTTATAAGATAGTAGATTATGGAGATTTAAAAAAAACTGGCGGTATACTTTCTCTTCTCCACGAAGTTGCTCATACTTGGCAAAATAAGTATTACCATATCCCTGATCAAGGTAGAATAAGATTTGAAAGAATTTATGAAATACTTGAATCTTCTATTTTAAAACTAGATACTCCAAAAGATAATGAAGACTATGAAGATCCTGATAAGATTTGGGAGCAATTAGAAAAAGCCGGGGTTGAATGTTTGGATAAAAACGGTACAGAGATTCCTACAAATCAAGATGGTGTGATAAATATTCCAAACACCGCTTTTCGTTTTGTTAAGTTTATGGAAATACTTTTTCTATCTAATAAAATTTCTCAACTAGAAATGGATGCAATACAAGCTATGATTGCCAAAATGAAACCATTAATACGTTTTTATCCTATAAAAAGTGCTGGTTTTCAAAAAGTTATGGATAGTTACGTATCAGAAGAACGAGATGCATGGGCTCATGCAATAAGAACAGTAAGGTTTTTAAGAGGCAAAGGCATTGATGTGGAGCCGGAGTTGAAAAAGTTAGAAGATTTTAAAAAAGTAATAGATCCGTGCTTGGCTTCATATCAAAACAGTCTTGAGAATACTATCTTTAACCAAAAAACTGGCTATAGGTTTAGCAAAATTCCAAAATAATTTTTTAGATTTCATTTCGCCTAGAAATTATGATAATCAGCCTTTGTTACCCCAATTTATCATGAATGTCACCATCCCATATGGTTAAATGTATAGATACTTGCGTGAAAAAAGCCTTATTATATAATGAAGAAGTAACTTTACGAACGATTATAAGTAAGACCTAATAAAAAAACTATGAACAAACAAGCAATAGCAGCAGCAGTTCACGGAAAATTGGGTGGAACAAAAGCCCAAGCAGAAGAGATTGTTGATATGATTATCAGCTCTATCGTCTCAACTCTTAAAAGTGGAGACGAAGTATCTATCGCAGGACTAGGAATATTTTCTACAAAAACTCGCGCAGCGCGACAAGCTCGCAACCCTCGCACAGGAGAAAGTATTCAAGTTCCTGCAATGCGCGTTCCAAAGTTCCGGGCGGCAAAAGCGCTCAAGGATGCGGTAAGATAATCTCAATTATTTTCACACATCAAAAAACCGGCCAGAAATGGCCGGTTTTTTTGTGGGGTTTTAATAATTTAATATGATAAAATAGGATATATAAAACAAAAACATGGAAAAAATTCCTGAATTTATAAAAAAGTTTTCTAAAGAGAATGATCCGGATGGTCGCCAAGAGACAGCTGAAAAAATACTAGATATAAGACGTAAAAACAGAGAAAAAGAAGCGGCGGAACTAGAAAAACAAAGAGAATTAGCGAGTCCAGAATATCAGGAGAAAGTTGCGGCCGAAGTAGAGCGGATGGAGTCAGAAGCAAGACAATTGGAGTCAATAAAAAAACTATCAAAAGAAATCCAAAAAATAGACTCAAAATCAACGTTTGATAAGCTTTTAAACTATTTTAAACTCAAAAGCATCCACAACGAACTAGCTTTGAAAAAAGCTGAGTATTCAAAAAATATACCGGTTGGTGGTGGGTCGATTGAAAAAGCTGAAACTTTCGATAAACAAGAAATTCCAGAAGAATTTGAAGAACCACAAAAAATTTTGGCCAACTTTTACGAAGAACAAAAAGAAAAATGGGCAAATAGTGATTTTACAAAAGAAGATATCGTAGAGCATTTCTCTGAAAAAAATCTTGCTTCTTTGTCGTTGGAAGACTATGAGGTTTTACTAAAAAGATTCCCCGGTGCAATGGTTACACACGTCACTCGCCAGGGCGTAAGAGATCATGTTGGGCATTTTTACCACAACGAAGGTTTGGGGGAATTCTCTAATGGTTTCACTAGGATGTTGAATGACGGTCACCTTCGCTCTCCTTTCGGTATTTTTCTGGCGGAAAACGAAAAAGAGAAAGCGGTCGCTAAATTTTTAAATCTTGAAGATTTTGAAACAAAAGATGAGGCCATGCAACACCTAGAAAACGCTGGCGGAGAAAAAAAGGACGGTTCTGGATGGTATGCAGATAGGTCAGCAATACATTTTGCAACAGAAGAAGTGGCTAGTGCTTATTATGGAGCAGAAAAAAATAATGAGGTTTTTGTCGCCTTTCCTTCAGCTTTTATTGCTTCAAACTATTATTTTCATGGCCAACTAAACGCCAACGAGGGGGGCGAGATGAACGACCAAAGCGTTTACACAAAAGAACAAGTCGGCATGGATTTAGATGCTGGAATAGTATTTATTCCAAAAAATACTATGGTAAATCCAGAAACTGGCTCACGCTATGAACTTGATGAAAACAAAAAACCAACAAAAAACGAAGAATACGTTTCTTTAATAAAAAAATTTGTCTATTCTGGTGAATTTGAAAGCTTTACAAAGCAACTTGAGGGTTTAAAAACTATTAAATCTCCGGCTGAAAAAGAAGGTGTATTAAAAAAATTACGGGCTGAGCTAGAAAAATTTAATATAGACAAAGAAAATCTTCAAGATTTTATCATTAATATTGATAACGCTGAATCAATATTGACCAAAAAAAATATCACCACAAAAGAAAGTGGCCGAACAAAAGCTGAGACCAATGATACTGATCCTATTATTCAGATTGTAGGGTGGCTACTAAAAAAAGATGGGATTTTATACAAAGAAACAGAAAATGCCATCGCATCAAAAGAATTCTGGGAAGCGCACTTTTCAAAAAATCCAGAAAAACGACCGTCTAAAATAGTTTATTACGAGGAGAATAGTCCATCAGAAGCGCTTATAAAATGGAAAGAGCGGGCGGGTATCACAAAAACAACGTCCGACCGCAACATTGGATTTCCAGAAAATAGGGTTTTTTTTCAGTCACCGCAGGCCACAGAGGGTTTTAGTGAATTTGATGCATTAGCGAGAAATGTGATTGATAATCATTTCGCAGAAAAAGGCGCGCTTGTTTGATTTATAAAACTAAAAAAATAAGCTCGTCTAGACTTTTGTTTGCCCGACGCCCAGTGTAGCATATTTTTTCATGATTTCTTCCTCAACTTCTTCGCGAGGTCTTCCGAGTGTGAGATACGATAGTTGTTTTAAATTTTCTACCTGATCTATCTCCCCCTTTTCTGGCTTAGCGATTTTTACATTAAATGGCTTTATAGATTTGCCTTGTGAAAGGAGTTTTATATAAGCATTAAAATTATCGAGGTTTAAAATATCAGACCTAGTAAATGTCGGCATAAATTGTTTTTCTAAAAATTCTGCGTCTTCGCTACCGACTCGGAAAACTGCCCAAGAACCAACGTTGCCAAAAACAGCGTTTTTTATTTTATCATCTAGCTGACCAATAAACTGATGTGCAACAGTCAGTGACAGGCGGTATTTACGTGCCTCAGATAAAATTGTGGCGATTGAATCTGTGGTGATATTTTGAAATTCGTCCAAATAAAGAAAGAAGTCAGGAAGCTTTTTACCAACAGAATCAACTCTAGACAAAGCTGCCATCAAAATTTTTCCCACAAGAATAAGGCCTAAAAGATGCGAGTTTTTATCACCCAAACGCCCTTTTGAAAGATTAATCAAAAGTATTTTCTTTTCGTCCATAATCTCTCGCATATTAAACGCTGATTTTTCTTGAGCGATAATCGGTCGCATAATGTCATTGGACAAAAACACATCAAATTTTGAGGTGATGTATGGAACAATGTTTGCAAGAGACCCCTCCCCACCCGCCTTTTCAGCAATCTCTCTCCAAAACTGCACAACTATTGGATTTTTACATTTTGATAGTTTCAAATCTCTAAATTCTTTGTTGGACATCACTCGAGAAACATCTAAAAGTGTGGAGCCAGAATCAGGGTCTTCAATAACAAGCATTGTTGCGTTTCGAAAATACTGTTCAAACATTGGGCCCATTGATTCTGGTACGGCGCCATATAGCTTTTGGAAAATATTAAACATTTCATTTACCACAAATGTTTTTTGTTCTGGGAAACGACGATCAAACTCAAGCATATTGAGTCCCATTGGTCTGTCTGTATAAGATGGGTCAAAATAAATTACATCTTCAAATCTTTCTGGTGGAATGTTGGCGAGAATATCTAAAATATCAGAGCCGTGCGGGTCTATAAAACAAACTCCATGACCAGCTTTTATATCCTGAACAATCATATTTTTCAAAAGTGTTGTCTTTCCTGTTCCTGTCTGACCTATTACATAAAGATGTCGCATTCTATCTTCCACAGATATGAAAGCTTGGTTTTCTTTTCCTCTATAATTGTTTACACCCAAAAGTGTCCCCTCTTTGACTGCTTCAAGTGGTATTGGGGAAACGCCTGCCTTTGACTGTTTTAGTTGTGGGGCCGCACGACCAACTTGTGACGCTGGAAAATGCATACAAGAAGTGAGTTCTTCAAGATTCAAAATTATTTGCTCTCCAACATCAAATGAGCGAAAAGAAAATTGCTCCAAAACACTGCTCATTTTATTTTTTTTGACCTCATTCCACTCAATACGATTGCCGTGACCATTTTCAAATTGATTGAAAGATGATTCAATGTCATTTAAAATTCCTCTGGCTTCTATTTCTGTCGCGGCAGAAGCCACAACTCTGATGTTTATAGATAAAAACGGAGTTTTGAGTTTTTGGTTGAACTGGTCGATAGTCACCTGATTGACGATACTCGCTCTTTTTTCTTTTTCCTCTTTTTCTTTCGGCTTTTCACCTTTAAAAATATTAAAAAGCTCTTTCACAACAGCACCTCCCACGGTTTCATTTATTTCTTTCAAAGCAACGTCAACTTTCTCCCCCTTCTTTATTTTTTCCAGAGCTTTTTCAGCATTTTTCATAAAACCATCCATTCTTGGGCCAACAACAAACTGCAAAGCCGCCCCCTCTCCATCACGGTCTACTTTTGAAAAAGCGTTTAGTATGGTTCCCAAAGGATCCACATCAAAATCCTCATATGGTTTTAGGGGGTACAAAAAATGTTTTGAAAGTGTCGCGTAGGACGCCACAGAAACCCCATTGTCGTTGAAAATATTGTAATCGTCTTTGTGTTCACGAATACTAGAGTTTGGGAAAATCGCTGAAATATGTTTTTCAAATAGTTCTTTGCGAGCCGTCGGCACAGAAACATAAAAAATAAATTCGTCGGTACCGTTTGCGTTTGCAATTTCGACAGAAAACCATGCCGGATCTTTTTTACCATCAGAAAACGAAAGCATTCCTGCATAAAACTGTTCCATACCAGAGATAAGCTCAGACAAAGATTTCTTTTTTTCTTCTTCGGTTATATCTGGCAGACTAACTTCATACAAAGTCATGTGAAGTGGCTTCCAAAGTTCGTTTTTTTCTTTAAACCCAACAATTGAATATCCTGATGCCAAAAATTGAACTAGAAAACGATGGAAATCATCAAGCAAATGCGGGTTATTTAATTTTTCTAAAACAGTGAGGGCATTGTGAATTCCTTTTTTTTGCAAAATATCTATAAAAATTTTTAGAGCTTCGTCGTGAGGTTCTGGCGAAAGTCCCAAAACCAATGTCTCTACTTCAGATTTTTTTATTTCATAATCTGGATGTAAAACTTTTTCTGCTGGCGTTTGTGCATATTGCCTTATCGTTTCATGCCCCGCCTGTTCGGGTGTTATTTTTAAACCATTGACACTTTCTTTTTCAGCAACCTCCAAAGATATCGCTCTCAGACGCTCGGCTTCTTCCTGAAGATTTGTTGCTTGCTTCCCTTCAAAAAATATTCTATCCATATAAAAGAATTATACATTATTTCACCAACTTTATTCCCAACTCCTGCAATTGTTTCTGCTCTATTTCGCTTGGGGATTCCATCATTGGGTCTTTTCCTTCTCCGGTTTTTGCAAACGCTATGACCTCGCGAATGTTTGGTTCGTTTTGTAAAATCATCATCATTCGGTCAAAACCAAAAGCTATTCCGCCGTGTGGAGGTGTGCCAGACGCAAGTGCTTTTAACATATGACCAAAATTTTTCTCAATACGCTCGGTAGCATAACCCATAATTTCAAAAACTTTTGTAAGCATTTCCCTAGTGTGATTTCGTATTCCTCCCCCGCCGATTTCATATCCATTGAGAACTATATCGTATTGCGCCGCCATTATTCCCTCAATATTTTTTTTATGTAAAAGGTCTGGCACAAACTCTGGCTTTGGTGCAGAAAAAGGGTTATGTGTAAATGTCCAACCACCTTCATCAGTCTTTTCAAAAAATGGAAAATCAACAACCCAACAAAACGCGAGCAGATTTGGATTATTTTTATCCTTTCGCAAGTCTGGCTTATCATTGCCGTATTTTTCCATCGCTTCTTTGTATGTTAGTCGCGGAAATGGAATCTGCTGAATTTCTTTTTCAGGATAAACCGCTTTTACGAGATTTATAATCATCTTTTCATTTATCGCCATCACATCTTCTTGAGAAACAAAACTCATTTCAATATCTATCTGTGTAAACTCTGGCTGTCTGTCTCCTCGTGTGTCTTCGTCGCGAAAACATCGCGCAACTTGAAAATATTTTTCAAAACCAGCAGACATCAAAAGCTGTTTGTATTGTTGCGGTGACTGTGGAAGCGCGTAAAATTTTCCATTTTCTAAACGAGACGGCACGATATAGTCGCGAGAACCCTCGGGTGTAGATTTTGTCAGGTTTGGTGTTTCAACTTCAAAAAAACCTTCGTTTGTATAAAATTGTCGGACGAGCTGGAGCACGCGGTGGCGATTTTTTATATTTTCCTGCATTCTAGCACGGCGCAAATCAACATATCTATATCGCAAACGCACTTCCTCATTTATTTCTTTTCCATCACCGTCGATAGCAAAAGGTGGGGTCTCAGCTTCATTTAATACTTTTATATCTAAAATCTCTAGCTCAATGTCGCCGTTTTGTTTTTCTGATTGTATAGATTTTTCTGGACGCGCATTTACTTTACCTCGCACTTCTACCACCCATTCAGAACGCAATGTAGAGCCGACAGTGTGCGCCTCTTTTGCGTTTGGTAAAATAACGCCCTGCACCTTGCCTGTCACATCTCGAAAATCAAAAAATATAAGTTTACCCTGATCACGCCGAACATCAACCCATCCTTTTATGACAACTTCTTGCCCAACTTTTTCTTTTAATTTTTCTATATATGTTCTTTCCATAAGATTTTTTTTGGTGCGGGATGGGGGAATCGAACTCCCGACCACAGTTTGGAAAACTGTCGTTTTACCACTAAACTAATCCCGCAAATGTGTATCATCAAACAAAGACTATACTAACAAAAAAGCCCTACCTAATCAATTTTTTTCTGTTTTGCGACAGCAATTATCGCATCAAAATTGTCATGCTTTGAAACTTTATTTCTTTTTATCTGACCACACTTTTCACAGAGGTGTACAATGTCGTACTTCCCCACTATTCCCTCCGTGCCAACAGGTTTCATCATTCCACCACAAGACTCTGCCCTGTCTCCGGGGTTTTTGTCTACGTGTTTACTCCAAAGACATTCTTTGCAATGGTTTGTGAAACCGTTGCCGAAGTTGTCGGTACCGCAATGTTCACAGACAAAATCCTCTTTTGTCCTTTTAAATACTTCTGAAGACATAATGTGGCTTTAAATATAAATAAAATCTAAAATTGTCGGGGCGCCGGGATTCGAACCCGGAGTCACTTGTTCCCAAAACAAGCATGTTAGCCGTTACACCACGCCCCGTTTTTCCTAAAAACCAATGTACATCATACTAACATACGGAAATAAATTTCGCTAACAATATGGGATTTTAAAGATTTATGTGCTCTATCATCCGCACTCGGGCGGTTCTTTTTTCGGGCTCCAGATAGATTATTACCCCGTCAATCTGAAAATAGGTTTCATATGAAACATTGTTTTTCAGTAAATAGAGCTGAATTGTCTTTTTCATACGCTCAAGTTTTTTGTAGTGAATGTTGTCTTCTGGCCTAAAATCAGGTGTTTCATGAATAACACTAGAAAACCTTTCACGTGAAACAGTCTTTACCTCTATAAAGTGGAGTTTTCCATCTTTTTTGGCGATTATGTCGAGTTCCCCACATTTTTGAAGAAAGTTGCGTCCGATCACAGAAAAACCATGTTTCATGAGAAACCTACAAGCAATTTCCTCTCCCAAAGCGCCTGTAAGTGCCTTTTTTGTTTTAAGTTTGTGTTTCATATGTAACAATGTTTCACGTGAAACATATTTATTGTGTTAATTTTAAAAAAACCATATTATAAGCCATATTTTTATGAAAGACAGTTTTTAACAGACAAAAATCACGCTGTCTTTTATACACATCTCCACAGAGTTATCCCCAGTTTTCAACACTTTTTAAGCTTTTCATAGACAAAAGCTGTCCTAAATCCTTCCAAAATGATACAGTCAATTGTCTGTAATGGGTGATAAAATGTGCGGGCAGGGAGAATCGAACTCCCGTCTCGTCCTTGGCAAGGACGTGTTCTACCACTAAACCATGCCCGCAATGATGAAATTATAAAAAAACGATAAAGTTATTATAAAATTGTGCCCTGTGCTCTCGGAGGGATTCGAACCCCCAACAACGGTTCCGAAGACCGGTATGATATCCATTTCACTACGAGAGCAATACGCAATATAATACCTTATATTGGCTAAAAAACAAAAGCTGTACTACAATTTAACAATATGACAAAGACTCCTTTGTATGAAAATAAACCAGCGCATATACCAAGCGAGGTTTCACATGTAACAAAAACCCTAGAAAACGCTGGTTTTCAGGCTTATCTAGTAGGCGGATGTGTGCGTGACATTGTTTTAGATAAAACTCCAAAAGATTGGGATGTGACTACAAATGCAACACCAGATCAAATCATCTCATTATTCAAAAAGACATTTTACGAAAATTCATACGGCACGGTCGGCGTGGTCAACGAGGAAACCACCGACAATGCTCTCAAAATCATCGAGGTGACCCCTTACAGACTAGAAGCGGAGTATTCCGATAATAGACGGCCAGACTCGGTCACATTCAGCGATAAACTCGAAGACGATTTACAGCGACGAGACTTTACGATAAACGCAATCGCTCTTGATTCCGCGGGAAATATGGTAGACCCGTACGGGGGACTAAAAGACATTTCTGAAAAAATCATCCGCACGGTGGGCAATCCTTTAGACCGTTTCAACGAAGACGGTCTGCGTATTATGCGCGCGGTGCGTCTGTATGCTGAGCTCGGTTTCACAATAGCGCCAGAAACAGCCGAAGCTATCAAAAAAACGGCTCCATTGCTTTGTAAAATAGCGAAAGAACGCGTCCGCGATGAGTTTGTTAGAATTATTTCTTCAAAAAGCCCTGCGCTAGGAATAGAAATGTGTCAAAAACTCGGACTTTTGCCATTTATCGCGCCCGAGCTAGAACATGGTATAGGAATAGACCAAAACCAAGCCCATTCTTTTGATGTTTGGACTCATTTAATAAAAACACTGCAACACTCTGCTGATAGAGAGTGGCCTTTACACATCAGACTAGCGGCGCTTTTTCATGATGTTGGTAAACCAAAAACTAGACGCAAAGACCCGATAAAAGGCGACTGGACTTTTTACGGTCACGAAGTTGTTGGCGCAAGAATGACAGAAAAAATCCTGAAAGACCTGCGTTTTTCAAATGAAATTATAGAAACTGTTACAAAACTCGTGCGTTGGCATATGTTTTTCTCTGATACAGAGCAAATCACGCTTTCTGCAGTACGCAGACTCATAAGCAAGGTGGGGAAAGACAATGTTTGGGACCTAATGAACGTCCGCGTCTGCGACCGCATAGGCACAGGCCGACCAAAGGAAAATCCCTACAGACTGCGCAAATATAAATCAATGGTAGAGGAGGCGATGCGCGATCCGGTGTCTGTCGGAATGCTAAAAATAGATGGAAAAGGAGTGATGGATAAAGCAGAAATACCAGCTGGACCAAAAATCGGCTATATTTTGCACGCGCTTTTAGAAGAAGTGCTTGAAAATCCAAAATTAAATACAAAAGAATATCTTGAAAAAAAGGCTAAAGAACTAGCCAAAATGCCAGAAAATGAGCTCAAAGCCATGGGAGAACAGGGGAAAGATAAAAAAGAGGAAGAGGAAGAGAAAAGTTTGAAAGAAATACGGGATAAATATCACGTTAAGTAACAAAAAACCGCTCAAGCGCAATTCCTCGTGTATGCGTAATGAGCGGTTGAAGGAGTCCGCTCAGATGAGAATGTGGTTGGATCAATATCCGACACAAATTTAGTGGAGATTGTTGATATATATTTCCGCTCCACACTCTTACCCAATGCGACCCTTCTGGGGTGGCCTACCCTATGTATTGACAGAACTTTTGGGATTTATTTTATTTTTTCTATAAATTCCTCCCGTTCCTCACATAGTATAGCATCACATAAAAGACAGTCAAAGACATTTTCTGTGGATAACACATTTCACAATGTCTTTTATAAAAGACATATTAAAGACACTTTTTTACGGCTTTAAATATAGACAAATGGGGCAGTGGTCTGAGCCGGTGATTTTTTCTAGCATTTCCATTGACTGAACTTTTGACAACATTTCACTATTTACAAAAAAATAATCAATACGCCAACCAACATTTCTTTCACGCGCAAAAGTTTTTTGATCCCAATAGCTGTAAGCGTCTTTTTTTTCAGGATACAAATATCTGAATATGTCAACATAGCCGTGAGTGATGACTTTATCAATCCATTTTCGCTCAATCGGCAAGAAGCCAGTATTTTTTTCATTTGCTTTTGGACGAGCGAGGTCGATAGCTGTATGCGCAGTGTTTACATCTCCGCAAAAAATTATATTTTCACCACCTTTCCGTAATTTTTCTATATATTTCAAAAATTCTTTATAAAAATTGAGTTTGAACTTTAAACGCTCTGGACTAGCGCCTCCGTTGGGGAAGTAAACGTTTATAAGCACAAAATCATCAAAATACGCCGAGACTAGGCGACCCTCTTGGTCCAAAGTCTTTACTCCCATAATATATTCCACCTTGTTTGGGGCCTTTTTTGTATAAATCGCGACCCCGCTATATCCCTTGCGCCCCTTGGAGAAATCAAAAAATGAGTGGTAGCCGGCCGGGTTGCGCACCTCTTCGGGTAGTTGCTCTGGCTCTGCCTTTGTCTCCTGCAAGCAAAAAATGTCTGGTGACTCTTTCATAAGCCAAGCCCACTGACCCTTTTTATACAAAGCACGAATGCCGTTTACATTCCAAGATATTATTTTCATTGTTTTTTATTATGAAACTTTTTATGAATCTCTTTTAAATGTCTATCGGTGAGATGGGTGTAAATCTGTGTTGTGCCGATATTGGCATGTCCTAAAAGCATCTGCACAGAACGCAAATCTGCACCGTTTTGTAATAAATCAGTCGCAAAACTGTGTCGAATCACGTGCGGAGTTACTTTTTTGGTAATGCCCGCTTTTATAGCATAATGTTTTACCATTCTCTCTACCGAACGAGGTGTAATCGTCAAACTATCCTTGTTTTTAGCGTTTTTTCCAAATTGTATAAATAGTGCGTCATCTATATCTGTGCGTTTCGCAACATATTTTTTTAAAGCATCTTTGGCATTTTGAGACAAAAATACAACACGCACCTTTTCGCCCTTACCCCTGACAGAAAACTCGTCGGCGCTGAGGTCCAAATCACGGGTCAAAGAACAAAGCTCGGACACACGCAAACCTGTAGAAAAAAGTAGCTCTAAAATAGCGCGGTCACGCAAAGTACGCACATCGTCGCCTTGGGGCGCGTTTAAAAGGCGGTCAAGCTCGGTGCGAGAGATGAGGTCAATACTTCGCTCGGCCACTTTTGCTAGCTCTATTTGGTCTGGATGCAAGGAAGACACGTGCCGACGCGCCATATATTTGAGAAATGAGCGTAGGGCAATGAGATAGTAGTTTTGGGTGCGTTTTTTTAAACTTTCAGACCCGCCCTGTAGACCGGCCTCTTTTTTGCCAGATTTTTGACGATTGAGCCAAAGGCGGTATTCACGCACGACAGAATCAGTAATCTGATCTGGCTTTTTTACCTTTGTAAAATCCAAAAAACGGTCTAAATAATGCTCGTAATTTTCAATAGTCTTTAGGCTTCGACCTTTTTCTATCTCCAAATACTCGAGAAATTCACGCTTTAGTTGTAGAAGTGGGCTTTTTTCTGTGGTCATAAAATTTTTGTCAGCGTTGGCGCCAAAATATTGTGCGACGTTAGGGTAAGATAATAATAGCATAGTAGCATATTCAAAAATAACCAACCCACCGATTGTTTTCAAAAATCGCCCGCAACGAACCCACTTCAGCGACCTCCGCCCAAACCCTTGCATTCATATGGCCTTTATGTTAATTTATACGAACAATGCTTACGAAAACAAAGAAAACAAAAATCATTTCAGAAACAAGAATCCACGATATTGACACTGGGTCACCGGAGGTACAAATCGCTATTTTGTCTAAAAGAATAGAAGAGCTCGCTTCCCACCTAAAAAAGAACACAAAAGACATCCATTCTCGGCGTGGACTTCTTCAAATGGTGGCAGATCGTCAGAAACACATGAAATATCTTCAGAAAAAAAGTGACAAAAGATACACTGCTTTGATGAAAAAGCTCGGTCTCAAGAAAAAAGCGTAATTTTAGAAAAAAGCGACCTCGAGGTTGCTTTTTCGTTTGAATCGCAAGTTTTGGTTCTTTGACAAAGAATTTTTTAAGAAAGCATTGTACAATATAGATTAGAAACATTTTTAATATTTTTAAATAATATGTCAGTTATAAAACACAAAAATCAACGCGTTGGAATTTTTATAGATACACAAAATCTTTATCACAGCGCAAAAAATTTATACAAAGCAAGAGTTAATTTTGGACAAGTAGTAAAAGATGCGCTAGCGGGCCGACAGCTCATACGCGCTGTTGCATACGTCATCACAACAGAGTCGGGGGATGAGAAAAACTTTTTTGAAGCGTTGGAAAAAGTTGGTATCGCAACCAAAACAAAAAACCTGCAAATATTTTCTGGTGGCGCAAAAAAGGGCGACTGGGATGTAGGACTTGCGGTGGATGCGATACAGCTCGCACCAAAACTAGACACAGTCGTCATCGTTTCTGGCGACGGAGACTTTGTGCCACTGCTTGAATACTTGCGAATAAACGAAGGTTGCCAAGTCGAGGTTGTGGCTTTTGGAAAATCATCTTCATCAAAACTTATAGAAGCATCGGATGATTTTATTGATCTTGATAAAAATCCGAGAAAATATTTGATGGGCTTTGGTCGCACACCATCTCGACGCGACGGTAGGGCAGAAACAGAACTTAGCAACGAAGGATAATTTGGTTATAATAATGTAAATGGAACCAGAAGTTTTAAAAACTCCTCAGCAGACACCCACGCCAAATACTCCAAGCACACCAAAGATACTGCAAACAGATCCGTCTTTGCGACCACTACGAACATACGAGCGAGACGTGGCTGAAATGATACGCAGTCAAGAAGCGTCTATTGTTTCTATAAGTCTTGCTGAACAAAAAAGAAAAGAGGAGTTGCCCGTAGAAGACGAGCCGTATGTTTCTGCAACAGAAAAAATTACTCGCAACACAATCTTTTTTGTAGTGAGCATAATTCTCGTTGTGGCCAGCGTTTCTATTTTTATAATCTTTTATTCAAATATAAAAAACAAAACAGAAACAATAAAACCAAATCCAATATCAACACCAATACCGATAAATGATAAAAAAGAAATTTCTGTAGACGGACTCGTGCCACCACAGATAGTAGAAAAAATTAAAACCACCATATCAGAATATGTTGGTGACGATACGATTTTGCATATACAAATAAATACGACGGATATAGAGATGAGCTCTACGACCGAAGCAACAGCAAAAGAATTTTTTGAAGATTCTTTTTTGGATATACCAACATCACTGACTCGTGCGTTTGATAAAAAAATGTTTGCTGGAGTTTATATGTTTGCAAAAAGATATCCATTTTTTATCATCAATATAGATTCTTTTGATAACGCTTTTGCTGGAATGTTACTTTGGGAAAAAGATATGTACACAGATATCGGCGCAATACTCGACACACGAGCAGTGAGCGACACAGATTTTCTCGGCACTCCACTAGAAAATTTTGAAGATGTGGTGATACAAAATAAAGACACAAGGGTGCTGAAAGATAATCAGGGAGAAATAATCGTTGTGTATTCTTTTATTGACCAAAAAACTCTTTTGATAACACAAAGCGAGCTTGGATTTAAAGAAGTTTTGAATAGATTCAACGCTTCAAAATTCGTGAGATAGGCCTATTTTGTGTGGTTGCGGTAAATGTGTATTTTGCTATCATTAAATATATATGACAGAAATAAAAACAGAACATTTTAAAAAACTACTAGAAAACGAGCTAGACGTTGTAGAAAGTGAGCTCAAAAGTGTTGGCAGAAAAAATCCAGAAAATCGGGGCGACTGGGAAGCTGTGCCACCGAGCATCGACGACACGATGTCATCAGACAACACAGAAATGGCGGACAGGATGGAAGTCTATGAAGAAAATACTGGCATATTGAAACAGCTCGAGATTCGCTACAATGAAATTTTGTCGGCGCTCGAAAGGATTGAGGACGGGACTTTTGGAGTCTGCCAAGTGGGTGGGGAGATAATAGAACACGACAGACTTGAAGCAAACCCCGCGGCAACAACCTGCAAAAAACACATGAACTAAAAGTAATCACACAAAAGCTCCGAAAGGGGCTTTTGTGTTTCATGGTGAATAGGTGAGTTTGGATTGGCGTTTTTGAGAATGACCTTTGAAAACCGCACATAAATCCCTGCTGGGATTTTGTTTTGATTAAGGATGGTGGTGATGGGTTTTTGTGAATTAAGTATTTGAAAAGCATTGCGCAGGCCGTCGGGCCGAGCGTAACAAAATCCCAGCAGGGATTTATGTGCGGTTTTCAAATACTTAATTCACAAAAACCCCACCAAAAACTTTATCAAAACTTTAGAATTATCTCATCTCCAATATGCTTTACTTTCTGATATTAGTAGCAGTTTCATTGTTATATGGGTTTCTCAAAAATACATAGCGCACAAGTTACACTTTTAAAAGCACACATCATAGATATTGAAGTCGACATCTCAAACGGTTTACATTCCTTCAATATCGTCGGACTCGCCGACAAAGCCGTAGACGAATCCAGAGACAGAGTATCTGCTGCTATAAAAAATTCAGGGTTTAAGTCACCCAAACAAAAAAATCAAAAAGTAATAATCTCGCTTGCACCGGCAGACCTAAAAAAAGAAGGACCGATATTTGATCTGCCGATAGCGATTTCATACTTGCTCGCTACGGGCGATGTGCTTTTTGAACCCGCCAAAAAAATATTTTTTGGTGAGCTGTCACTAGACGGAGAAGTGCGCGCTGTCTCTGGTATATTACCGCTGGTCAAAGAAGCATACAAAAAAGGATTTGAAGAAATATTTGTACCATACCAAAATAGGGAAGAAGCGGCGCTTATTAAAAATGTAAAAATATTTGCTGTCAAAAAACTATCAGACGTCACAGACCACCTTACAAAAAAAATTATTTTACAACCCGAACCAGCGACAGAAATAAATTACTCCGAAAGTTTTTATGAACACGACTTTGCAGACATCCGCGGACAAGAGGGTGCGAAGCGTGGACTTGAAATAGCATCTGCCGGCGGACACAGTGTGGCAATGTCTGGACCACCCGGCACAGGAAAAACAATGCTTGCAAAAGCATTTTGCCAACTATTACCGAGGATGAGTTTTGAAGAAATACTTGAGGTCACATCTATTCATTCAGTGGCAGGCACTTTACACGAAACACTCATCACGCATCCACCGTTTAGAGCACCGCATCACAGTGCATCATACACGGCACTTGTTGGCGGAGGCAGTATACCCAAACCTGGAGAAGCAACTCTCGCACATCATGGCGTACTTTTTCTCGACGAATTTCCAGAGTTTGATAGAAGGGTCATAGACTCGCTCCGCCAACCACTGGAAGAAAAAGTCATCACAATATCTCGCTCAAAAGGCACAGCACATTTTCCCGCCGACTTTATACTCATCACCGCGATGAATCCTTGCCCATGCGGATATCATGAAGTCAAAGGAAAAGATTGTATCTGCTCACCGATAAATATTTTAAAATATAAAAGAAAAATTTCTGGACCGATAGTAGACCGCATCGACATCTGGCTCAATGTAGAAAACATAAATCACAAAACACTCGGAGAAAAAAGTGTTGCCGAAAAAAGTGTTGCCGAAAAAAGTGTTGATATAAAAAATCGCGTAGCGTCCGCACGCGAAATTCAAAAAAAGCGTTTTGCAAAACACGCACTAAACATAAAAACAAATTCACAAATAAACAGCAAAAATCTTTTAGACATCGCCCCACTTTCAAAAGAAGTTCAAAACTTTTTAAATATCTCGGCAGAAAAACTAGATATGTCAGCGCGCTCATATCATAGAGTCTGGAGAGTGGCACGCACCATAGCTGATCTAGCAAAATCAGAAAATATAGAAATGGCTCACATACTCGAAGCGCTACAATACCGCCCGAAAAAGTTTTAGAAAATAAAAAAACCGACTCACGCCGATTTTTTGTTTAAAAATATTATTTAAATTAAAAAGGATTTACCGCTCCGCGGATTTCAAAGTGGACGTGTGGTCCTGTAGATTTTCCAGTTGAACCAATGCTACCGATGACCTGACCTTGTACTACGCGCATACCTGCAGAAACAATAGTGCGTGACATGTGAGCATAAAGAGTTTGTGTTCCGTTGTCATGAGCGATAACAACATATATCCCGTATCCTCTGTTCCATCCAGTGTTTTTGCTTACAATAATCGTACCTCCGGCAGAAGCCAAAAGTGGTGTGCCTGTGGGGGCGGCTAGATCAACACCGTTGTATCCATGGAGACCTTGGGAGCGTCGAGCGCTCGGCGCTGGGTTTATATAATAACCCACAGAAACAGAACGGATTGGCAAAAGGTTTTTCAACACACCAGAAGATTTTGTACTTGCTTTTGCTATCACAGGCACCGCCTCTCCGTCTGGTACAAGCACGATATCACCGACAACAAGCTTGTCTTCAATAGACAAATCATTAAACTGTCTGATTTCACCTGCATCACTTTTATATTTTTTAGCAATACTTTCTACAGTATCACCAGACTTTACAGAATGTTGCACGCCTGAAATAGGGAGGATAACGAGAGTTTGGTCTTCAGAAAGAATGTTGCCTGAAAGGTCGTTGGCCCAAACGATAGTGTTTACAGAAACACCAAACATTTTTGCAATTTGAGAAATAGTATCGTCTTTCCGTACTACATAATATAGACTGATCTGGCTTGCAGACAAATGAGTATCTGAACCAATATCTCCGACAGCATTGAGTGCTGGCTCGATAGCGGTTGAGTCAACAATAGTCACATCACCACCTCCAACAGAAGACTTTAAACTGTTTGGCGCTTTTAAAAGAGCGATATTTTGAGAGTTTTTGTTTGGGTCTGAGGCAGAAAACTCCTCTATATTTGAACCAAAAAAGCTGGCGATTGTATTAAAAAGACTGGCATGAGCTTTTGCCGGTGCGATAAAAGAGGTAAGCATCAAGACAAGGCCTGAAACGATAAACCCCCTAAAAACAAACCTTATGGTCTTATATCTCGCTATATGGGCGCCACATGAAGTGGCTAGAGATATTAGTGTTTGGAACTTGTGTAAAATATGGCTTAGATTAATGATAATTCGTCCTGAGTTGGAAAATATGGCTTACTTTAGCCATATTATTAAATCGTATGTCTGTTCTGGGTATCTAATTATTATACCCGACAGCATATCTACGTCAACCACTTTATGCACCCCTGTGGATAAGTGTCCGTATGATATAGTGAGTCTTTAAAGATGAAAAACTTCGACAAAAAAGATTATTTATCAAATCTAAACACAGAGCAACGCGAAGCCGTGACTACAACTGATGGTCCAGTGCTCATAGTCGCTGGCGCGGGGGCAGGAAAAACTAAAACGATCATTCATCGCATTGTCTATTTAATACAAAATGGTGTTCCGCCAGAAAAAATCCTAGCGATAACATTTACAAACAAAGCGGCAAAAGAGATGCGCGAAAGAATAGTGCGTTTTTTAGAAAATGATGATGAATTGAAAGCTTTGACCCACTCTGGTATGCCGATGCTTTCAACCTTTCACGCACTCGGCGTCTTTATCCTAAAAACCTACGGCGACAGGATAGGGCTTTCCAGATATTTCACAATTTACGATAAAACTGACGGGAAAAGGGCGATAAAAGAGGCGACCATACAAGCAAATTACGACCCAAAACAGTTTGACTCGGGGAAAATCCAACATGCTATATCTAGAGCAAAAGGTGAGGGAATGACGCTCTCTCAATATAAAGAAAACATGGGAAATGAGTATTTTGAAAGCGTTGTGCTGTCTATTTGGACAAAATATGAAACAATTCTTTCAAAAGAGGGCGCGCTGGACTTTGATGATTTACTCCTAAAAGCACTCGGGCTTTTAGAAAATTTTGAGGACGTGCGAAATGCCTGCCAACAAAGATGGCAATATGTGCATATAGACGAATACCAAGATACAAACAAGGTGCAAGATACTATCGCTCAAATAATTTCAAAAAAACATCACAATCTATGTGTGGTGGGAGACACAGACCAAAACATTTACAGCTGGAGGGGGGCGGATATAAAAAATATGTTGCAGTTTGAAAAAAAACATCCAAACGTGAAAATAATCCGCCTCGAAGAAAACTATCGCTCAACAAAAACGATTCTCGCTGTTGCAAACAAAATAATTCAAAAAAATAAATACCGAATAGACAAAAAACTTTTTACAAACAATGCAGAAGGGGACAAGGTGGGTCTCATAGAAAATTATGACGAAACACAAGAAGCGCACGCTACTGTAAATAAAATCCGCGCGCTCATGGACTCGGGTACTGTAGGCAATGAAATAGCCGTGCTTTATCGTGCCAATTTTCAGTCGCGTGCGCTTGAGGAAGCATTACTGGCGCAAAGCGTGCCATATCAAATGCTCGGCACACGATTTTTTGAACGCAAAGAAATCAAAGACACTCTTTCATATATCCGCGCATCTCTAAACCCCGCGAGCGTTTCTGATTTGAAAAGAATTATAAATGTGCCAGCGCGAGGTATAGGAAAAACCACTGTAGAAAAAGTCTTTGCAGGACAAGAGCACGAGCTTTCTGCATCTGCACAAAGTAAACTTTCTTTGTTTCGCGCTATTTTGATGCGCATAAAAGAAGAATCTCTTTTAAAAAATGCTTCCGAGCTCATAAAATACACAATAGAACAATCTGGCATTGAAAAAGTGCTTGATATAAAAAACGAAGAGGACGCCGAGCGTTTGGAAAATATAAAAGAACTCGTAACGCTTGCGCTTTCATATGATGTATACGGCGTACCAGAAGGTATTGAGAGACTACTTACAGACGCGTCGCTTGCCACAGACGAAGAAACTAGCGAAGAAAAAGAAAAAGCTGTAAAACTAATGACCGTGCACTCTGCAAAAGGCTTAGAGTTTGACTGTGTTTTTGTGACAGGTCTAGAAGACGGTCTTTTTCCACACAGAAAATATGACGCAGGCATATCTGCCGAAGATGCCGAGGAAGAACGCCGACTTTTTTATGTTGCAGTCACTCGAGCGCGCAAAAAACTTTTTCTTTCATACGCACAAACACGCACCATCTTTGGATCACGCCAAGTAAATATTCCTTCCGAATTTATTTTTGATATAGAAGACATACATATGGAAAGAGAAGAGCCCTCTGCCGACACATATCCCAAAAAACCACTTTTTAAGATAGACTTCTAACATGCGACCAAAAAAATCTCTCGGTCAAAACTTTCTGAAATCAAAACATGCATTGCGGGTTATCGTTGACTGCGCGCAGATATCAGGGAGCGATGTCGTGCTTGAAGTCGGACCCGGCAAAGGCGCGCTCACAAAAGAGCTTTTAGTGAATGCGAAAAAAGTAATCGCTGTAGAAAAAGATGACCTGCTCATACCGCTTTTGCAAGAAATGTTTGCGGTACAAATATCAGAAGGGAAGCTTGCACTAGTGCACGGCGACATAATGGAAATGTCGAGAGAAACACTGGGGGTGGGTGGCGAATACAAACTCGTAGCAAATATTCCTTACTATATTACGGGCGTACTTTTGCGTACATTTTTGTCGGGCGCGCGACCGCCGACGCGTATGGTGCTCATGTTGCAGAAAGAGGTCGCGCGCCGTATCGTAGCAAACGACAAAAAAGAAAGTTTGCTTTCTCTTTCAGTAAAAGCGTACGGCACACCGCGCTACATAGAAACGGTCAAAGCGATGTTTTTTTCACCAAAACCAAAAGTAGATTCTGCGATTTTGCTCATAGAAAATATTTCAAAAAAATTCTTTGATGGCTTTAGCGAAGAAAAGTTTTTCAAAGTGATAAAATCCGGCTTTGCTCATAAAAGAAAAATGCTAAAGAGAAACCTAGAAAGTAATTTCCAAAAAGAGGCAATAAAAAAAGCTTTTGAAATTTCAAAGCTTCCTCTTACTGTGCGTTCAGAAGACATCGCGCTTTCAGACTGGAAAAATCTGACCGAAAACCTATGATGTCCCGACCATTGTAATAATACCTTGGGCTGGTGGTCCTTGGACTGTACAATAACCATCATGCACGTTTGCACAACCCACTGGTGCACCTGTATGTAAACCCAAAACCCAAGACCCAGTCCAGATACGATAATTCATAAAAAGCCGACTAAATTTAGGTGAGTACAGATACAACCCGCCAGACGGCGGAGAAACACTGATCAAAAGACCGAGAGTACCACAAGTACATGCTTTTACAATAGTCATAACGCCTCCGAAAGAAGGTAATGATTGAGCATTGGCTTCTTTTGCAACAAAAACACTAGGACCGATCAGGGTTGTTATCAAAAAAATAATTATAATAATTTTTCTTTTCATTTTACTTAAGGATAATTATAGCAGGATTATTTCTATCACTCACACCGTTGGTGTTTACAACTGTTAGATAAATCTTCATTTCAAAATCTGCGGTAGTAAACATATCCGCAAAACCCTCTATGTAAGTCGGTGCATCAAGCCGAAATTTCAGTGTTTTTCCATCAGACGATGCTAGGTTTAAAATTTCACCAAAAGAAGTAAAAACCCTGTTTCCTGTCGGTGTAAAATTTTCTCCAGTCAAAGTAACTTCATCACCCAAAGACACTGTCTGTGGCAGGGCAGATGATATTTTTGGCGCAATAGCACCAGCGTTTGTCACAACAAAATACGCATTACTTTTACTTTTTCCTTTTAAGTTGCCGACTTCTAAATCATAAACTCCGACCGACAAAGACGCGGGTATGGTCATTGAAATTTTGTTGGCATTTGTCGCTGGAATATTTGAGATAGCGTTGGAACCAAAATAAATAGTGTTGCTTGATAAATTAAAGCCCGTGCCAGAGAACTCAAGGGTGCTTCCTTGCACACCAACATTTGTCGACAAAAAAGCTAGCTGTACTTTATCATTTTCACTTTCAGCAAAAATATTAAATTGTTCGATACCAGTAAAACCTGTCGCGGTTTGGGTAGCAAAAATGGGTGTGGTGGGAGATTGCACTATTTGATTTTGAGTATTTTGAGTTGTGTTATTTACGGTGTTTACTGTGTTTACTGTGTTTACTGTGTTTCCAGCGTTTCCCGTGTTGCTCACCAAAGAATTTATTTTCTGTCGTGTTGCGCTACCAAAAAATCCAGTGCCCGAAAATATTCCCAAAGGAGCCAAAACTTCGCCGGCATATTTATTTTGAAACTTTACAACCGCAGAAAGTGTCGCTGGACCAAAATACTGCGTCTCATTTCCAGCAGAACCAGCGCCAGAAAACGCCACCACAGTATCAGGGTCTGTGTTTAGCTTTTTTTGTAATTCAAAAACCTCCACGCTAGAGTCGCCGAGCTTTAAGTTGCTGTTAAAAACAAACGCATTTGCAAAAATCGGCACGACAAAAAACACAAAAAGTAAAAGTGGAAAAATAATCGAACCAGTTTTTTTCATATACACATTATATCGCAAAAAAGCACTCTCACAATACGAGAAATCTGATATACTTATCTACATATTCTCAAACCATGAAAATCCCATCAACAAAAATTATTCTGGTTTTGATTTCTTGCGTTGTTGCGGTAGCAATCATTTTTATAGGTACAAAAACTTCAAAAAATGAGCCGGCCGTAGCTAGCCAAAACGAAACTATAGAGCCACGAGTGATGATAAGCACCTCCTTGCAGGGAACTTCAGAAATAGACACTGACAGCGACGGACTCAAAGATTGGGAAGAAGTGCTCTGGGGTCTAGATTCCAAAAAAGCCGACACAGACGGCGATGGTATTGATGATAAAAAAGAAGTTGAACTAATACAGCTTAAAAAGGCGGATGGTGTTGTACCCACAGTATCTAGCACGACAAAAAAATCTACTGCCCCAGAAGGACCCCCCACCCTTACAGACCAACTTGCTAGACAAACATTTTCTAAATACATAAATTACAAACAAATGGGTGTGCCGATAACTAAAGAAATTACTCAGAAACTTGTGGAAGATGTCCTCGCAACAAACCTATTCAATCAAAACTTACCAAAATTTAACTCTGCGCACCTAAAAAATATTGTAGAAAGTGACGAAAAAAGCGCCTTTCACGACTACGGCAATAATTTGTGGGATATAATGGTAAAAAATACACCAAAAAATACGGTCTTGGAAAATGAATATTCTATATTTCAGAGAGCAATAGAAAAAGATGACGAGAGAGAACTAAAAAAACTAGACCCGATAATAACTGGTTACAGAAATACGGTTTTGGATATAATTTCAATGCCAGTCCCAAGAAATATGGTAGGAAAGCACCTAGAACTTATAAACTCCATGAACACACTTTTGGCATCCATAGAAGATATGCGGGTGTATTTCACAGATTCTGCGCGTGGTTTTGCGGTGCTATCATACTATACAGACAAAGTTTCTGCACTTAAAAAAGCTTTGGTTGGTCTGGTGGATATTTTAAACAAAAATGGTGTGGAATATGTGGAGGGTGAGGGTGGATACACGCTAATGTATAGTATATAATTAAATCAAAATATCGCTGTGTTATTAAAATATTTTAAAAAATCTTTATTTACTGTTTTTCTTTCAATTGTTGTTTTTACCTTTTTTGTTCCAACAAAAGCTAGCGCGCAAATACCGATCGCTGTGCCAATAATGGAGGTGGGAACTCTCTTATTAACCACCATAGAGATGGCATATCAAACAGCTCTAACGGGTTTGAGCACAGATGCAATAGCTGAGAACACTGCGATGCTCTCTGCAAAAGAAACGGGTGTAGGAATCGGCGCATTTGGAATACCTCACAGCTCCGCAACAGTGGCGGCGACAAATTCGCTGACCCTCGACTCCATCGCTATCAAGATTATGAAAAATTTAATCTCATCTATCACAGAAGCAACTGTCAACTGGATAAATACTGGTTTCGATGGCGGACCACAGTTTGTTACAGACCCAGCTTCTTTTTTCATAAACGTAGCGGATAGGGTGATCGGTGAGTTTATAGAGGATACTGCGGGTACGAAATCTGATTTAAGTTTTCTCTGTTCTCCTTTTCAAATCCGCTTCGCTCTACGTCTAAACTACTCAGCATCTTTTAAAAATAAAATCAAATGTACATTGAGTGATGTCGTAGGAAACATAGAAAACTTCTATAATGATTTTAGTGCGAATGGCTGGACAGGATGGTTTAGTATGACTCAAAACAGTCAGAACAATACTTACGGAGCATTCATAGCTGCAGATATGGAGCTCAGTAAAAAGCTAGCGACCACTCTGGGAATAGAGGAAAATAAACAAAGCTGGGGTCAAGGATTTCTTTCGTGGCAAGATTGTCTTGATGTTCCCGCACCAGCGACAGGTGTTGAGTGTAAAAAGAAAGGACCAATAAAAACTCCGGGGAAGATCATAAACAGCCAGCTAGAAGAAGTACTCGGCACAGACTTGCGCCAGCTAGAGCTTGCAGACGAGTTTGATGAAATTATCGGTGCTTTGGTACAGCAAGCGATGAAACAAGTCATGGTGGGGTTTGGAGCTCTAACAGCTGGTCCGAAAACCCAAGCGACAAGTGAAATGAGTACAACAATAGAAACAATAAGAACAGCAGAAAAACTTGATGCTCCTGTAAAGGCTAATCTACGTAATGCGCAACTACAAGCACACCAAGTTTATACCAAAACAACACCATTCAGTTATGGTACAGTGGATTTTTCTGCAACCGGTGGTGCTGCTGCCGCTTGTAGCAATGTGACTACTAGCACCCTGTTTGCTAACCCAATAATATTTAGTCATATCACCGCAGCTACAGTAGCCGGCGGGGGTACAAATGCTTGTAGTAGTATCGCTGTAACAGATGGTGGTAAGTGGGCTATTGCTGTTAATTTGAAAAGTGTCGCGAAATCTTTCTGGTGTGTAGACAGTACTGGAAGGGCACAAATTAGTGGTGTAGCAACATCCACCAACAGCCAAGCTTATGCTAACTCGGTCGTTGCTGGTAGTAAGTGTAACTAATATAAAGTAAAAAAAAATGAAAAGAGCGGGAACATAAAATATGAAAAAGTTTTTTACTAAAAAATTATTCAGAAACATACTTATAGCGACTTTTGTGGTGGCAATGTTTTTGCCAATTACTGTAACTGCTCAAGGTGCTTTTGTTGAGGCTGTTGCTAATGCTACTGTTGGGCCTAATGTTGTGCTGGCGGCAAAGATTATTGCTGGGATTGGCGGGGAGCTTTTTATGGCGAGAATACGAGCCGCTGTCAACGAGGGTGTAAACGTTCTTGTGGGGTGGCTTGGTAATCTACTACTAACAATTTCATCCTTTTTCCTTTGGCTTGCCGGACTTTTACTAACTGTTGTCCTGGACGAAACAATGATGAAAATGGGGACAAATATTGATGGCATGCGCTCAATAAATGTGGGTTGGGCTGCACTCAGAGATGTTGCAAACTTATTTTTTATTTTTATTTTACTTTATGTTGCTATAGGTAGTATTTTAAATATCAGTGGGGTACAGATTAAAAAAATGCTTGTAAATGTTGTTATTATAGCGCTTTTAATAAACTTCAGTATGTTTTTTACAAAAATGATAATAGACGCATCCAATATCTTAACAATTAGTTTCTATAATGCGATTCAGAGCGAAACAAAAGATGGAATTTCTGGAGCAATTGTTCACAAAATGAAACTAACGGGAATATACAACCCCAGCTCTCAATGGGGAGTGGAACAAGGAGCAACTGCTACACTTGCGGCACAAACAAGGGCGAAAAACAACCCAGTAGACGAGACCATTAGAATACTTATTCTAAGTATTTTTGGCTCCGTTTTTATGTTTATAGCGGCATTTATATTTCTCGCATTCAGCGTAATGTTTATAGGAAGATTTGTAATACTAATATTTTTACTAATATTGTCTCCCGTGGCGTTTATCTCAATGGCTCTACCAGAAGATAAGTACTCAAAAAAGTGGTGGAATGCCTTGTTTGCACAGTGTATTTTTGCGCCGGCATGTATGGCTCTTTTGTGGGTCAGTATAAAAATGCTGGAGGGCATAAATTTTGCTCCCCAAGATTCAAGTTTAGCTGGTTTAAGTTCTGGAGACCCCAAAGCAGTTCTATTGGTTCTAAATTTTATCGTGATAATATCTATGCTTATTTTTACACTTGTCGTAGCAAAAGAATTTGGAGCATATGGTGCAAACAAGGGAATGAGCATGTTAAAAACTGCCGGAAATAAGGCGAGAGGGGTGGTTAGTGGGGCGGCTAAAAGAGGGGCGGGAATGGCTGCAAGAGGGGCATTGCGTGGTGTTGCGAGCGCAACGGGTCTTGACAAATTCCGAGATAGCACTAAAGCAAAAAGTAAGATCTGGCGCACTATTTTGACTCCAGTTAATGCTGTAATGAATGCAAAAATGCCAGACGGTCAATCGGTGGATTCTGTAAAAGAAAGAGAAGAAAAGTTGAATGCCAAACATTCAGATGCTGTACTAGAAGACAAAAAAGTCGCGGCAGAGGCAGAGAAGCTAGCAAATGATAAAAAAGCCACAAAAGACAAGGCGGCAGCAGAGAGTGAGATAGAGAACCTAAACAAAGAAATGGTGGGTGTGCTTGAAAAAAGTCCGGGAGGCGCGGGTAATATAAACACACTTCATTCTCTAAAAAAAGAACTTGAGGTTTTGGGAGAACAATACAACCAATCGACAAATGAGGGAGACAAAAAGGCAATAGTGGAGCAAATGAAAGCGAAGCGAGAAAAGATACAAGATACACAAAAGAGTGTTGACTCTCAGACAGATAAAATACCTAAAGCACAAGCAATTAAAGAGCGTCTTGATGCTGTAAAAGGTGAGGTCCGTGGTGCAGAAAAGACGATAGGAAAGGCTATTGATGAGTATTTAGCTGATGCTCTAAAAGCGGAGGCAGAAAAAATTGAAAGGGCTCCTAGAATATTGGATGGGGTAAGTAATTGGGCAAGTAAAAAGATAAAGCCAATGTTAGAAAAGCTCAAGATTGGTAGAAGTAGAACAAATAACGTTGGTGATGTTGTTTTTAACACTACGGGGTGGGTAAGGGGTGTGCTTAGGGACGCAATGGGACTATCTCAACACAGAAACAATCTCGCCAAGAATCTGCGGAAGGCAGCAAAAAAACAGAGTTTGGAAGAACTGCTTAAAGAAACAAACAAACTCCAAAAGGAACGTGCGAACGCAGAAAGCAAGCCTAAAGATTCTGGTGCTGGTAAACCAACAACATAAATAAATATGGACGAAACATTACAAAAAAACATAGCAGATCAGTGGGAGATACTTCCAGATGACATCAAAGCTGTTTTACTTTCACCTGAATTAGAAACAAAACTTGATGTTGTTGCGGAAAAATATCAACTCGCGCCAGAGCAGGCAGTGTCTCTAAAAACAGAGGTTCAGCTTGTTTTGCTTGGCTTAGAACACATCATTGATTTTGCAAAGAATCTTACGGAAGAATTAAAAATCCAAAAAGAGCAGGCCCGCGCTATTTCTCAAGAAGTGGGCAGTCAAATATTTTTAGGTGTAAAAGAATCTCTAAAGACACTCGGTGAAATAATAGATATTTTGGATTCTGCGGTAGAAGATTATAAAAAAGAAATGGCTGAACAAAAAGAAACTCAAACCCCAACAGAACAAATAACCCCAGAAACTATTCTGCCCCCAAACCCGCCCGACATCACTCTCATTCCAGAGCACACTGAGCTGGGCACAATAATAGACGAAAAGCTCAGTAAAATAGTGCGCACACCGACAGAAAAAGTGGTTATTTCCGAAAGACCAGCAAACACATACAAGGGAAATGACCCATATCGTGAACCAACAGAATAAACTATGAGATTTCAAGTGCCACAATTTACAGATGTTGAGGACAAAATTTTTGGTCCGCTGACATTCAAGCAGTTTGTATATCTAGCTGGAAGCGGTGGCCTTTGCGTGATTATTTACTTTTTGATACCGATAGGGTTTGTCGCATTTGCTTTGATGTTGCCTGTGGCTGCGTTTGGAGCAGCACTCGCTTTTTATAAAGTAAACGGCAAGTCTTTTATAAACATGGTGGAGGCATTTTTAAAATACTCAATAGCAGGAAAGCTCTACATCTGGAAACAAATTGAAAAAAAGCCGGTGGTGGGGTCTGCACCAAAAGAGCTTTCTAGCTCATTTTTACCAAAACTCTCGGGTAGTAAGCTAAAAGATATGACTTGGAACCTTGGCGTAACAGAGAGCATCAACCCCGTAACAAGAAATGATTTAAATTAAGAGAGAAATAAGATATAATTCTTTAATATGGCAACAAAAGCTCAAGCCACCCAAGAATTTGTTCCTTTGACTGATATCAAAGACGGCATAGTCACCCTAAAAGATGGCTCACTTCGAGCTGTGCTCATGGCTTCAAGCGTCAACTTTTCCCTAAAATCAGAAGACGAGCGTATCGCAATTCTTTATCAGTTTCAAGATTTTCTAAACTCGCTAGATTTTTCTGTGCAAATTTTTATCCAATCACGTCGTCTAGATATTCGCCCATATATCGCTCTACTAGAAGAGCGAGAGAAAAATCAGGTCAACGACCTCATGAAGATTCAGGTGCAAGAATACATTCAGTTTATAAAAAAGTTTACGGAGGATACAAACATAATGACAAAACATTTTTTTGTTGTCGTGCCGTATTCTCCAGCGACTCTACAAGTAAAAAACCCCCTCGCAAATATTTTTGGAAAAAAGAAAAATTCCGAGGGGGAAAAGATTTCAATGCAAGAAAAGTTTGAAGAAAATCGCACACAACTAGAGCAGAGACTTTCTGTGGTAGAGCAGGGGCTGGTGCGTAGTGGTGTGCGAATAGTACAGCTTGGCACAGAGGAAATAGTCGAGCTTTTCTACAAAATATTTAATCCGGGTGATGCAGAAAAACCTATTCAACTTCAATAACATATGAGCTTTTTAAACAAATTATTTGGAAATAGCAAAAACAAAGACGAGCTTGTCGGCATGCTTCCGCAAGAGATTTACAAAGCACAAACTCTTGAATTAAGAGATGTTATTGCGCCGAGTGCTTTGAAAATTGGGCCGAGGGGGCTCAACTTGGGGGATAAAATAGTGCGTACATTTTTTGTCATATCATATCCGCGATTTTTGGGTGAGAGCTGGTTTGCGCCGATAATAAATCTAGACCGAGTTTTTGATGTTTCTATTTTCATACACCCGATAGATACCGTAAAAGTTTTGCGACAATTCCAAAAAAAGGTCGCTGAAGTACAAAGCCAAATCCATGACCGTGAAGAAAGAGGAATGGTGCGTGACCCAATGCTAGATACTGCGTATCAAGACCTAGAAAACCTGCGCGACAATCTACAGCAAGCCCAAGAAAAGCTTTTTGATGTTGGACTTTATATTTCAATATATGGAGAGAGCGATGCTGAGCTTGATAAAATAGAATCTGAAATAAAATCAATTCTTGAATCAAAGCTTGTGTATGTAAAACCCGCACTGTTTCAACAAGAGCAAGGATACAAAAGCGTGCTACCCATCGGCACAGACTTGCTTGCTGTGCATTCAAAGCTAAACTCTTCTCCGCTTTCAAGTCTTTTTCCATTTATATCTTTTGACCTTACATCAGACAAGGGGATTCTTTATGGTATAAATCGTCACAACTCAAGTTTGGTACTTTTTGATAGATTTTCTCTTGAAAATTACAACTCAATCACTTTCGCAAAATCTGGTTCTGGAAAATCATACGCCACAAAACTAGAAATACTTCGCACACTGATGTTTGAAACAGAGGTGATAGTCATTGACCCAGAACGAGAGTACGAGTACATGGCGGAGGCCGTCGGTGGAAGATATTTTAAAATATCTTTAAACTCAGAGCATCATATCAACCCTTTTGACTTACCGCCACCAACCGAGGGAGAGTCCTCTGCCAACATCTTGAGGAGTAACATCATAAATCTAGTGGGGCTTTTTAGACTTATGCTTGGGGGGATTTCTGCTGAGGAAGACGCTATCGTAGACCGCGCAATCACTGAAACATATGCATTAAAAGACATCACCTCCGAGTCTGATTTTACAAACATTGACCCGCCACTAATGTCAGACTTTGAGCTCGTACTCTCTGGAATGGAGGGGGGTGAGTCACTAGCACAGCGTCTCACAAAATATACAAAAGGTACTTGGGCTGGATTTATAAACAGACCGACAAATATAGATATAAACAAAAAGTTTATCGTTTTTTCTTTGCGCGATATGGAAGACGAGCTCAAACCGATAGCGATGTATATCGTAATGCATTACATTTGGGGAGCAATACGCCGAGAACTCAAAAAGCGTCTACTCGTCATTGACGAGGCTTGGTGGATGATGAAATCAGACGACACAGCGTCTTTTCTACTTTCGCTTGCAAAACGTGGACGAAAATATTATCTCGGTCTAGCAACCATTACCCAAGACGTGGACGACTTTCTCAAATCTCCGTACGGTCTACCTATCATCACCAACTCATCTATTCAGATTTTACTCAAACAGTCACCAACATCTATAGACAAACTTCAACAAACCTTCAACCTTACCGACGAAGAAAAATATTTACTATTGGAGTCTGGATTAGGAGAAGGAATATTCTTTGCCGGACTAAAGCATGTTGCGATAAAAATTATTGCTTCTTATACCGAAGACCAAATCATCACCTCAGATCCGTCTCAGATTTTATCTATCCAACGAGCGAAAAAAGAATTGGAGGGTGCGAAATAAAAAATTATGCAAAAAATTCCGAAAACAACTGCTGTATTGATGGTCTTGTTGGCTGTGTCCGTGGATGTTTTGGGGTTTTTAATAGGACTTCTTCACTTTATTCCTGTTTTGGGCAATATTATCGCTGCTGTTGTTATTTGGATTATGTCTCTTATTGCTGTGTTTGTTTTTTATATTTGGTTAAAAATGAAAAATGTTAGTTTTGTAAGTGCAAAAAGAGTTTTGAGTTTTTTTGGTAGTTTTTTTGGAGAGATGATACCAGTAATAGACGCCTTCCCACTGTGGACAACAGGAATAGCCCTTACAATAGGGTCTGTTTGGATGGAGGAGGCCCTAGAGCAAATAACGGGAATGAAAGTAAGTATAAATGCAATGGCTTCTGGTGGTGTTAAGAATAAGGCAGGAGCTGATGCTGGAACACAAAGACTTGGCGAACCAAGCCTTGAAAGGGCAGGAATAGACGAAAAAACAGTGCGTTCGGCAGACGCTGTGCAAAGCAAAATTCCTCCAACTGCATAAAACCTATTGAAGAAAGTGTTTGGTGTGCTAAAATTAAAGTGTAATTTCCATATGTTGCATTTATCTAAAAAAATTATTCTAAATACACTCTTTGCCTTTTTCTTTTTGGGTAGTACAGTCGCGCTAGCACAAACACCACAGACAATGGGGGGGTTATCAACATTTCCAAAATATCCCAGGCCAAACGAGCTCGTGACTGTCCACCTAAACGACTACTCTATAAACCTAAACGCAACGGAGGTCACTTGGTCACTAGACGGCAAAATACAGAAAAAAGGAATCGGTGAAAAACAATTTCAATTTACAGCTGGAGCTATTGGTAAAAAATCGGTCGTAAAAGCGTCAACAAATACTTACACCCTAACCCTCAACATTAATCCTGTCGGACTAGATATTTTCTGGCAGACACAGACCTACACACCGCCATTTTACAAAGGTAAGGCATTGTTTTCATATCAAAGCGCCGTTGATTTTGTCGCGCTTCCGGTTTTCCTAAATTCAAGTGGTGTCCTGATAGATCCAAAAACTCTCATTTACACTTGGTCAAAAAATAATGCGGTGGCAGGCAATCTTTCTGGATACGGCAAAAACAGCATATCTTTAGTGGGTGGTGTATTAGCAAAGCCAATGACCATTGGCGTGAAAGTATCATCTATAGACGACACCCTAGAATCAGAAACGGAAATCTCTCTCACAGCAAATTCTCCACAAACAATATTGTACGAAAATCATCCACTATATGGCATTACCTATAATAAATCCTTACCGTATCAACTTAGTTTGGATGAAAAAGAAATTACTCTATCTGTCGCACCGTACTTTTTTGATGTGAATAGAAAAGACAAACCGACAATTTCTTATGTTTGGAAAATGAACGGAAAAGAAATACAAAATCTGGAAAAACCATTTTCACTAGTACTCAGAAAACCCGAGGGTGGGGGAGCTGGATCAGCTATACTTTCTTTGCTAATCACTCAGACAGAAAAAATGTTTCAGTTTGCCAACAGCTCCATTTCTATATTTTTTAAGTCCGAAGAGGAAACACAAACAAACATATGATAAAAAGGTTTAGAAAAAATTTTGGATTTGTTTTTTTACTTCTGGCGTTTTCTGCTGTGTTTTTTGGTGGTGTAAATGTAAAAGTATCTACAGCTGAACATAACTATGTGCCTCTAGCTCCAATAACTGGGGTAGTAGAGGGCAGAAACGTCACCCTAAACACCTACCTACCTGCAATGTTTAAATTTTTGATCGGAGTGGCGGCTGTGCTTGCTGTTATTATGATCACTATCGGTGGTATTCAATATATGTCGACAGACGCTATATTCGAAAAAAGTGAGGGAAAGGAGCGCATAAGACGGGCTCTTGGCGGACTTTTTCTGGCTCTTGTTGCTTGGCTTGTACTACAAACAATAAACCCCAAACTACTGAATACCAATCTTAATATGCAAAATATGGACGCGGGAACAACCCAAACACCTTAATCTTACAAAATGTTAAAAAAAATAATCACAATACTTTTCATACTTATAGTCCTCATTGCTGGCGTTTTTGCTTTTTTGTATTTCACACAAAAAGATAGCGGTAGTGGGGGTAGAGGAATAAGTGTACGGGATTTTTTCCCTTTTGGACAAGAGTCGAGTACTCCAGCCACAACACCGAGTCAAGAAACAGAAAATAGAGTGCCCGTTGAAACAGCAAAAACACCGACAGTACCTCCAGATTTACGACAAATATATGCATACCCAGTATCGGGGGCTGGTGCGTTTTCTAGTACAAGTACTACTGTGGTGCGTTTTATAGACAAAGCTACCGGCAACCTATACGAAGCAGAGACAGATTTAGATATTGTTACTAGAATTTCAAACACAACAATACCAAAAGTTTATAGTGCAATATTTTCAGACAAAAATTCTGTTGTACTAAGGTACGCACAAGATGACACAGACCTCATAGAAACCGTTTATGGAAAAGTTGCTACAAGTACTGCGACCAGCACAGCGGGTTCTGTTGTTGAACTAAAAACCGTATACCTTGACCCAAACATAAAAGAGCTTGTTTTGTCAGATAAAAACGACCGCATTCTTTCTATCACACAATCTGGCACTGGCTCAATCGGCACACTTTCAAAACCAGACGGCACAACAAAAACCCAACTTTTTACATCACCGATACGCGAGTGGGTACCACAGTGGCTAAAAACAAACACAGTCACCCTCACAACAAAAGCTAGTACAGAGGTCGCTGGATTTATGTATTCAGTGAATACAACAAACGGTGTGATGCAACCAATACTTTCAAACATCTTTGGGCTAACAACACTCACAAACAACATCGCCTCAACAACACTTTTCACATACAGCACCACAGACGGGATTTTCGCATTACAAACATACGATTGGAATAAAAAAGTCACCACACAATTTCCACTCTCACCAACTTTTGTAGATAAATGTGTATGGAGTAAAAAAAATGCGGACCTAGTTTACTGCGCGGTGCCACATACCATGCCAAAGGGGGATTATCCTGACGCATGGTACAAAGGCCTTGTGTCTTTCTCAGACGACATCTGGCGTGTAAATGTATCCACCGGCAACAAAGAGCTTGTCGCCGAGCTAAAAACGATATCGGGCAGAGACCTAGATGTCATAAACCCATCTCTAGACGGGGCAGAAAATTACTTTGTATTCACAAACAAAACAGACCTTACCCTTTGGAGTTATAAATTAAAAAACTAGTTTTTATTGTATTTTTTTCGCAAAAATAGTTCTTGACCGATAGCAAAAAGATTGCTTGTAATCCAGTATAAAGAGATGGCTGTAGAAATACTGTAGGCGAAAACAACAGACAAAACAGGGAAGATGTATTTCATTTGAATACTCATACTTCTAGCGAGATCGTGTTTGAAAGAGTCGGATGCACTAGCGCCTTCTTTTTTAGCCTGTGCCTTTGGGGTAATAAATTTCATCTGAAAATAAGTTGTTACACCAACCAAAATAGCTAGTGGTATGTTCTTTTGGGAAATATCCAAAAAACCAAGAAAAAACATGTTTATCGTCTCTGGTGCGTGCACAAAACCATACAAAATGTCAGCAGTAACTTTTGGTAGACCTGACTGCCAAAAAAGTCTGTACAAAGCAAAAATTATTGGCAGCTGTATAAGAATGAGTAGTATGCTTAAAAACGGCTGAACTTTTTTTTCTTTATACAAAGCAAACGTTTTTCGCGCCTGCTCCTGCTTGTCGTCTTTGTATTTTTCTTTTATGCGGTCTATGTCTGGCTGAATTTCCTTCATCTTTATCTGTGTTATCACAGATTTTTTTGAAAGAGGAAAAAGAACAAGCTTTACTAAAACAGTGAGCAAAATCACCAACATTCCAGCATCTGCCCAAGGAAACGTGTTTATTAAAAAAATAAAACCGTTGTAAAGCGGGTGATAGATGAGCGTATTGTATATTGATAACATCAGATTATTGTAGCTTATTGAGAGGACTATTTCAAACTATATTATTTGGGCTTTTTTCATCAAACCCACGATTTCTTCTTTTTGTTTTTCAAAAGATAATGTCAGAGCTCCTTTTTTTGCCGAAAAAACGGCTTTGGCTGGTTTTTTTATATCACTCAAATGTTCTCGGATTAAAGAGTATACTCTTCGGCGGATTCTGTTTCTATCTACTGCATTTTGGGCTACTTTTTTTGAAACAAGCACGGCATAAGAGTCTGTATTTGAGGGTAGAGCTCTAAGGGTAAAATAGGTTGAGTGGTACAAAGACCCTTGTAGTAGAATCGGTTTAAAAGAATCTTTTGAAATTCTTTTATGCTTTGGCAACATAAAATATGGCTATACAGAGAGCTTTGTTCGGCCTTTTCGTCGGCGTCGAGTGATGACCTTTTTACCCCCAGCTGTTCTAGACCGCACTAGAAAACCGTGAGATCTTGCTCGTTTTCGTTTTTTTGGTTGGTATGTTTGAGACATATAGGGGGATTATATATGAGTAATCTGATTATTTCAAGGTTTTTGGTGCTATTAGACTTATTCACAGTATATACACAGAGTATCAACATAATTAGGTATTTACCGCAAGTATAAAACAACTCATCATCATATATAATAAACCTTAAGAAATTTAAAATGCAGACTCAAATTATGGATAGTAAAAAAATGTGGGATAGTGTACTTGTGGATGTTGAAATAAATGTTTCAAAAGCAAATTTTAATACGTGGTTTAAAGATACCTTTATTTACAAAATAGAAGAGGGAATTGTTTACTTGAGCGTACCAAATTCATTTGTAAAACAGTGGTTGATGGATAAATATCACGCCTTTATACTCAAATCTCTACGAAATCTCTCAGAAAACATCCGATCTTTGGATTATATAGTCAACAAGGGGGATATAAAGAAAAAAGAGGATGAAATGCCTAAAAATATTACTGCGAGTACAAACGAGCTACCACTTTCAGAGTTTTATATAAACAAAGATGATAATTTAAATCCGAAATACACATTTGATTCTTTTGTTATCGGCCCATTCAACGAGCTAGCTCACGCTGCATCTCAAGCAATAATCAAAAAACCGGGGATTATTTACAACCCGCTTTTTATTTACGGAAATACTGGCCACGGAAAAACTCATCTCATCCAAGCGATAGGTAACACAATGAAGCACAACTACCCCGACAGAAAAATCTGTTATGTAACTTCAGAAAAATTTACTGTTGACTACGTAAACTCTGTTCAAAACAACAAAGTAAATCAGTTTAAGGATAAATATAGAAAATACGACATTCTAATAATGGACGACATCCAGTTTTTCTCAAAAAAAGAAAGCACACAGGAGGAGCTTTTCCATCTTTTCAACCACCTATACGACAACAACAAACAAATTATATTCTCTTCTGATAAACACCCCAACTACATTCAAAACCTAGAAGAGCGCCTCAAATCACGCTTTGGGGCTGGAATGATAGTGGACATACCAGCGCCTAATCACGAATCTAGGGTGGCTATATTAAACGCTAAACTAAAGTTTCATAACTTTAATCTTCAGCCAGAGATAGTAGACTTTCTAGCTGGGACGCTCTCCTCCAACATCCGCGAGCTTGAGGGTGCTTTAAACAGCATCATCTGCCAAGCAGAACTTAAACAAAAAGATCTCACACTAGCTGATGTAAAAAATCTCCTTAAAAACAGTGTCAAACCAAAGAAAAATCTTTCTCCAAAGGAAATTATAAAAATAATCGCTGATTTTTATAATATAAACGAGGAAAGTATATACGAAAAAACTCGTAAAAAAGAAATTATCAAACCTCGCCAACTAGCAATGTATGTGTTGAGAGAAGATTTCAATATATCTTACCCATCAATAGGGGAGAAAATGGGGGGGAGAGATCACACCACAGTTATTCATTCCTGTGAAAAGATAAAAAAGGATTTGAAATATGATAATCTTTTAATGCAGGAGTTAAACCAAATCCGGTCGATGTTGGTTTGACCTTTTTAGTGCTGTGTATATGATGTGAATAAAGTGCAATAGATGTGGATAAGATTGGGGTGTTTTAAAAAAGAGATTACTTATAAACAAACCGCCAAAAATAATCAACACCTTTTTAAACTTAAACCCATAAAAAACGTTGCAAAATATAGTTAAATAAAGTTATCCAGTTATCAACACCCCTAGTATTAATAATAAATTTATATATAGATATATATTAAATACTGCTTATGAAAGTAGAATGCCTAACAGAAAAATTAAGTAAAAGTATTTTACAAGCAGAAAGAATTGCTGGTAAAACACACTCACTTCCTATTATTAATTGTGTGTTTATACAAGCTAAGGATAATTCTTTAATAATACGGTCAACAAATCTTGATTTGGGTGTTGAGATAATAATTCCTGTAAAAGTTTTTGAGGAAGGGGTGGTGGTGGTGCCGGCGCAAATTTTAGGGGTTTTTCTATCTAGTCTTTTAGGTGATAAAACAGTGACACTACACACAGAGGATAATGTTTTATTAGTTTCATCTCAAAAAAACTCAACAAAAATAAAAACTCATATAAATGAAGATTTCCCAACAATACCAGTAGTTTCTAAAGAAAAAAGTTTTAATATAAAAGCATTAGATTTTATAAAAGGTTTGAAGTCTGTGTGGTATAGCTCGTCTGTTTCAAGTATAAAGTCAGAACTAGCTAGTGTTTATGTTTACTATGATGAGGATGATAATTTTGTTTTTGTGGCAACAGATTCATTTAGACTTGCGGAGAAAAAAATAAAAGTAAATAAAATAAAAGATTTTGACCATATTTTAATACCATTTAAAAATATTCCAGAAATAATAAGGGTTCTTGAGGGGGCAACAAACGACGTGAGTATTTGTTTAGAAAAAAACCAAATATCTTTTAGTTATGAAAATATTTATCTAACATCTCGTGTTATTGATGGTGTTTTCCCAGATTACAAACAAATTATTCCAAAAACACAAACAACAGAAGTTGTTATGTTGAAACAAGATTTTATAAATTCTTTAAAAATCGCAAACATTTTCTCAAATAAATTAAATCAAATAAATATAAAAGCCGTACCTTCTAAGAAAATATTTGAATTACAAACAAAAAACTCGGATGTTGGAGAAAATATAAACGAAATAGACGCTATTTTTAGTGGGGAAGACGTAGATATAAACTTTAATTATAAGTATATAGTTGATTGTTTACAGTCTATAGATTCAGATAGTATCTCTTTAAATTTCAACGGCATAAGTAAACCAATGGTTATTCGTGGTGTTTCTGATAAATCATTTCTTTATCTTGTGATGCCTATGAATAAATAGGTTTATGGAAAATATTTCATCTTTTTTAGAAAAATTTAAGAAATTTCTATCCTCTAGTGTTTCAGTAAAACAATCTGTCGTGGAGGTTTTAAAAGATGTTTTAGGTGTTGATGTTGATACTAAATCTATCAATATAAAAAATAGTTTTGTTTTTATAAAATGTTCCCCAGCGCTAAAAAACGCAATCTTTTTAAAAAAGAAATTAATTATTGATGGTATCAACCAAAAAACTAAAGCCAGTATCTCTGATATTCGCTAGGGTTGGTTGTTTATTGTAAAAATAGACCTCACCTCACCTCTATTAAAAATAGAGTCATAGAGCACCACTCGCATCTCGTTTTCACCGTTTTTTATGTATTCCAAATCTTTTGGAATAAAAGAGAAAGAAAAAGTAGACGACACACTACTTCCAACAAAGTTTTCATTTATATAATACTCAGCTTTTGTGATTGGGTAGTTTGCAGAATATTCAATAGAAGATGTTATTTTTTTATCAGACTCGTAAACTTGATTGTTTTGTGGTTCTTCAATAAACACCACCGGTTTGTTTTCTGGTATGTGTACATCGTCGAATTCTGTTGGGATACTACTTTCATCTACTGGACGGATGTTGTTTTGTATAAGCCATTTTTGTACACCATACTCCCAACTTATAAATTGAGAATCATCCTCAGGTCTTAATGGTGGGTCTTCTCTCGGACTCTCTTTTTTAATCCAGTATAAAATATCGTGTGTCTCTCCAGTGACTATTTCAGATGTTGTCTCTATTGGTGTGTACTCTGTCGCAAGTTTTCCTGACACAGTGTCTATAAAATAACTTGTACCACCCTGCCATTTTCCACGAAGCACTGGTTTTAGATTAAAAGAATTTTCTACTTCTGGTTTTTTGAAAAATTCTTTAGGATAATTTTCCAGAGCTTTTTTCATCACCTGATTCCAAAATGGGGCGATGATATATCCAGCCACTTTTTTATTCATTGGAGTATTATTGTTGTTTCCAGCCCAAGCACCAATAACAAGACTTGGTGTATAGCCGATTATCCAAGCATCTTTATAGTTGTTGGTGGTACCGGTTTTTACAGCCACATCTCTGCCGGATATATAGAGTGGTGAATTAACTCCAAAAGTAGGCGCACGTGCATCGTTGTCTGATAGAATGTTTGAAATTTGTAGAGCAATATTTTCTGGTAAAACATTTGTTGAGGTGTTTGTTGGTTTTTCTACTACAGTTTCGTTTTTTGTGCGGATCTCAAGTATTGGCTGGTATGGATATCGCATACCGTTGTTTGCAAAAACACCATAAGCGCTAGTCATATCAAGTAAAGAAACCTCTCCACCTCCCAAAACAAGCGTTAGGCCGTACTGACCGGCATTTGTGAGACTTTGTATACCCATATCTTTTGCTAGTCGTAGCACATCATTTATGCCCGCTAGATAGAGTGTTTTTACTGCGGGAATGTTTATGGATTGTCCCAAAGCATTTCTAATTGATATTGGTCCACGAAAACTACTGTCGTAATTTGTTGGAGAGTAGCACCCCTCATCACTTGTTTCGTTTTCTGGTGGGCAAGTGGTAGAAAACTGAGTTTTAACATCAAAAAGCATTGTGTCTGGCGTATAACCTTTCATAAAAGCTGTTGCGTACGCAAAAGGTTTAAATGCAGACCCTGGCTGTCTTTTTGCTAGAGCGACATTGAAGTTACCGTCTATTTCTTTATCAAAATAATCACGAGAGCCAACCAAAGAAAGTATCTCTCCATTTTTTGGATCAATAGCTACCACCGCAATGTTTTCTGCTTGGTATTCTTTTGCGTTTTTTAGAGCAAAAATCTTTGCTTGCTTCTCCAACATTTCTTGGAGCTTGTAATCTAGGGTGGTTATTACTTTTAGACCACCCTCTTCTAGTACTTGCGCGCCGTATTTTTTCTCAAGCAAGTCTTTTACAAACATTACAAAATGCGGGGCTTTTATGCCGAGACTTTGTTGGTCTTTAAAAATAACTTTTTCATCTTTTGCTTGGTTGTACTCAACTTCAGAAATATAATTGTTTTTTAACATTTCTTGCAAGACAAGATTTTTTCGGAAATCCAAACCCTCGCGATTTTTGTACGGAGAATAAAAACTCGGGGCTTTTGGTAGAGCGGCTAGGTATGCCGACTCTGCGATAGTCACATCAGACGCGCGTTTACCAAAAAAGGCGTTGCTAGCTTCTTCTATACCATAAAGACTACCCCCATAAGGGATTTCATTTAAATACATTCCCAAAATTTCTTGTTTTGTAAGAATTTTTTCTAGTTTTATAGCCAACACCCACTCCTTTGCTTTTCTAGTGATACTTTTTTCTCTAGTGAGTAGTGAGTTTTTTACAACCTGCTGGGTGATAGTAGACCCGCCCTGACTAAACTTCCGGGTTTGGAGGTTTGCAAACGCCGCTCTGATAAGAGAAGACGGTTTTACTCCTTTATGGCTATAAAATTCTTTGTCTTCTATGGAGATTGTTGCATTTTTTATGTGTTTGGAAATACTATCAAATGGCACAACCGTTCTTTTTATGTTTTGATACACATCGTAGAGTAAAACCTCCCCAGTGCGGTCATATATTTTTGTAGATTGAGAAACCTTTCTTTCCTGAAATGAGTCTAGGGTGGGGAGTTGAAATGTTGAAATCCAAAAAATAAAACCAGAAACAAACAAAAGGAATGCCCCAACGCTAAAAAGGAAGATGTTTTTTAAACCAGTTTTTCTCGACCATTTTTTAATAAATGAAATACGTTTTTTCATAATGTCCATTTTATCATATTGGGGGCTACATTATATGAATACCAAAAACAATGCAAATATGATACATTTACGGAATATGAAGAACCCGTTTAAGAAATCTTTTGTGAGTGTGGATAAGGATAAAATCAACGAAATTCTCAATCGTGGCGTTGAAGATGTTTTTGTAAAAGAGAGCTTGGAAAACAAGCTTCTTTCTGGGAGGTCACTGCGAGTAAAACTCGGCTTTGATCCTACTGGAGAAAATATTCACATAGGTAGAGCAGTAGCGCTCCGCAAACTCCGCGCTTTCCAAGACCTCGGGCACACCATTGTATTTATTGCCGGTGATTTTACCGCACAAATAGGAGACCCCTCAGACAAGCTAGCCAAACGCCCAATGATTTCAAAAGAAGTTATCAAAAAAAATCTCACCCACTACAAAACACAGATCGGCAAAATAATAGATTTGAAAAAAGCTGAGTTTCATTACAACAGCAAGTGGCTTTCAAAACTCAACTTTCAAGAAATATCAGAGCTTGCTGAAAGTTTTTCTGTCCAGCAAATGTCGGCGCGACGCAATTTTAAAGACCGGTTTGAGGGGGGGGGAGGAAGTGTCTTTGCGAGAGTTTTTGTACCCACTGATGCAGGGCTACGACTCTGTGATGGTAAAAGCCGATGTTGAGATTGGTGGTTTTGATCAGCTTTTCAATCTAAAAGCTGGGCGCATCATTCAAAAACATTTTAAAATGCCTGAGCAAGACGTACTCACTACGCAAATGCTCGAAGGCACCGACGGCAGAAAAATGTCTACTAGCTGGGGTAATGTGATAAATATTGTTGATGAACCAAATGATATGTTTGGGAAAATTATGTCTATCAGAGACAACCTTATTTCAAAATATTTTTTGCTTTGTACAAATAAGCCAGAAGCAGAAATAAATGCATTAGAGAAAGCTTTTGAAATGGGCTCAAATCCTCGTGATGCAAAAATGAAACTCGCTGTAGCGATAGTATCTTCTTACTACGGAGAAAAAACGGCACTCAAAGCAAGGCAATCTTTTGTAGATACTTTTCAAAAAGGAGCTGTGCCCGAGGACGTGCTTACTATAAGTCTTGCACCAAACGCCGTGCTTGTCGACGCGCTTTTATCAAACGGTATTGTAAAATCAAAATCAGATTTTCGCCGTCTTATAGAAGATGGTGCTGTGCAAAATATGGATGATGGTACAAAGATTTCTGACCCACTCTTTGTTGTTTGGAAGGACGCAGTGATAAAGGTGGGCAAGCGTCGGTTTATAAAAATTAAAATAGAGTCATAAACAAAAAAGGACCCGAGGGTCCTTTTTTGTTACGCTGAGTCGCTGTCACTACTGCTGTCACTATCTGAATCATCCTCCTCCTCTTCTTCATCCTCTTCGCTATCTGGTGAGCTTGGACTTACTTCAGTAGTTTCTTTATCATCTGCAGACACATTTGCATCATCATTGTCCATGTTTGCTTTAAATTATTTTTATTAATTTTTCCACAAAATCGCTCTTGGCTAATTGTGGATACCTATTTTTAACAAATCTATATTTTTTTGCAAGAGGTTTATAGAAAGTTGGGGATAACTCATTTTTTTAGAGAGGGAATCTTTTTGTTGCAGTGTGGGTTAATGCTATAGCAATAGCGTCAAATTCATCGTCTACTGTTTTTTTAATAGGCATTTTAATGAGTCTTTGTACCATTTTTGTCACCTGATCTTTGGTGCTTCTGCCGTATCCAGTAACCGCCACCTTTATTGTAACGGGTTTGTATTCGTAGACAGAAAGTCCAGCTAGGGCGGACTCTGCAAGTATTACTCCGCGGGCCTCAGCCACCTTTATTGCTGTTTTTTTGTTGTCACCAAAAAAAAGTTCTTCTATTGCTAGGTCGTTGGGTTTAAATTTTTCTATAATTTTTTTTATTTCGGTCGCAATGAGCCCCAGTCGCTCCGCATGCTTTGATTTTGGAGATGTTTTAAAACAAGCGGAGTAGATGAGTGTTTCTTTTTCTCCACCTACCTTTTCAACAACAGCAATACCCACTCGCTCATAACCAGGATCTATGCCGAGCACGAGAATATTTTTTTTATTCTGCATTTGTATAAATGTCTTGAACCTCATCGCTTTCTTCGAGTTCAGAAATTAGTGCCCCAAGCGTTTGAGAATCTTCTTCTGATATCGGTGTTGTTGTTTTTGGTACCCAACCACCAATGTTTTTTTCAAAAGCCCAAGTAGCCGAGCCCATACCAGCCAAAGCGAAACCGTGGTTTGAAAGTATGTGTTTTATTTCTTGTGCCGCTTTGTTGCGATTGTCGGTAAGTGCTTCGATGACGAGCGCACAACCTCCCGGACCATAGCTTTCATAGGTAATAGATTCTAAATCTGCAGACAAAGTCGCCGCTTTTTTTATTGCTCTTTCAATGTTGTCGCTCGGCATATTTTCTGCGCGAGCTTTTTCTATCGCAGATTTTAGTCCGGGCGTGTTTACATTTCCACCAGATTTTTTTGCTTCTTGAGTAATGAGTTTTGCATATTTTGCAAAAACTTTACTTTTTTGCCCGTCAGTTTTTGCTTTCTGTCTTTTGATTTGTGACCACTTATTATGTCCAGACATATTTTTTTATTTTAAAGTAATTTTCCTGTTTTCCCGTCGCTTTTTACTGCGTTTATGTGAGCATGCCCAGCATCAGTGACGACTCTGCCACGAGGCGTGCGTTCTAAAAAGCCGATTTGTAGCAGGTAGGGCTCATTAAACTCTTCTATTGTCGCTTGTTCTTCGGACAGAGATGCGGCAAGGGTGTTTAGACCCACAGGCCCACCTTTAAATTTTTTTACTACAGTTTGCAGAATAGTCCTGTCAGATGGTGTCAGTCCAACACCGTCTACACCGAGCAATAAAAGCGCTTTGTCCACCACATTTTTTGTTAGAGTTTTTCCGTGCACTTGAGCAAAGTCTCTACATCTTTTCAAAAAATAGTTGGCGGTACGCGGAGTAAATCTACTGCGCTTTGCTATCTCTGTGGTCGCCGAGCTTTCTATAACAATGCCTAAAATTTTTGCAGAGCGTCGTACGATTTCTTCTATTTCACTTTGACTATAGTACTCAAGTCGAAATATTCCGCCAGAAAAACGTGAACGAAGCGGAGAGGAAATGAGGGCAATACGAGTAGTCGCAGATATCATTGTAAAAAGCGGAAGCTCTAGCTGAATAGTGCGCGCTGACGGACCTTTGCCGATGATTATATCTAAAACACCAGACTCCATTGCGGGGTAGAGTACTTCTTCTATTGTTTTATTGAGGCGATGAATTTCGTCTATAAAAAGAATGTCGCCAGCAGAAAGATTGGTGAGGATGGAGGCAAGGTCGCCCACCTTTTCAATAGCTGGACCAGAAGTTATTTTTATCTGCGCGCCGATTTCTTTTGCGATGAGATGGGCGAGTGTTGTTTTACCAAGTCCGGGCGGTCCGTAAAAAAGAATGTGCTCTGGCGGATGATTTCTCTGTTTTGCCGCGGTTAAAAGTATGTGCAGATTATCTTTTATATTTTTTTGACCAATGTACTCGTTCCATTTTGATGGCCTGAGAGTTTGGTCTAGTGAAAGCAAGTCTTTTTCTGACTCCTCTACATCCGAAGCGTTGTTTTTTTGCTTATCTATCTTTGACATATAGGTATTATATACAAAAATAGGGGACGCTCACACCCACTTGACAGCGGTGTTTTTATATGATAAACTTTTGGAGACCTTGATTTTTATTACGCAATGCGTAGTATATGTAGCTTCCGGCAATTTCTTGCTCATCCAAGATATAAATCTCTAAGCAACGAAGCCTTTATGGCTTAGTAGTATCTATTTAGAGGACGTTCTGGTTATCACCTTGTGTGATTTGCTGGGGTTATCCTTTGATAAGTACTTAACTTTTGGTGCAATATTAAAAGTGTTGCTTAGAGATTTATGTCTTTGATCCTTCGCGGACCCAATCTCTCTTGTGTCAATTATTCACAATAAAAGCCGGCGTGCAATATTGTAAATTTTTTAAATTGTTTCTTAATGTAACAGAGTCTTTACATGTCTTCATCTAGGTCAAGAACACGCTTCAACTCTTCTATAGACGTCATTCCTTGGAGAACCTTTAGGATTCCGTCTTGTTTCATATCAAGCATATGTTGCGGCTCGGCCGCTTTTTTTATTTCTCGTTCGCTTGGATTTTCTTGAACAATTTTTTCTATATTTGCATCTGTTTTTATCGCTTCATACACTCCAATGCGTCCTTTGTAGCCAGTAAAGTTACATTTCAAACACCCTTTTGCTTCCCACATTGTGTTTATATCTATGCCGTCTAGATATGTTTTGTCTACAATACCACCAGTAATTTTTACGACATATTTTTTTTCTTGCTCCGTTTGTTCTTTTTTTGTTTTGCAGTCATTACAAAGTTTACGAATGAGACGTTGTGCTATACAAATACTGAGAGCAGAAACTATCACTTTTGGATTTACACCAAGGTCTATGAGGCGAGGGAAGGTACCAGCTGCATTATTGGTGTGTAGAGTAGAGAACACCAAATGACCTGTGAGCGCAGAGTTTATCGCGATTTCTGCTGTTTCACTATCGCGGATTTCTCCCACCATTATGACGTCTGGATCTTGTCGCAGAGCGGAGCGCAGACCTTCTAGAAAAGTATAACCCTCATTAGTTTGTGTTTGCACGATGCCTGGTAAATGATATTCAATAGGATTTTCAATAGTAATTATTTTTATTTCTGATGAATGAATTTTTTTCAGGAAAGCATAAAGAGTGGTGGTTTTTCCAGAGCCAGTCGGACCAGTGGTAAGTATCATTCCGTTTGGTTTTTGTAGCTCATGCTCTAGTACTTTTAGTAGTCGTGGGTGGATACCGAGCTCTTCTAGGGGCACAGATATGGCTTTTGGGTTGAGAACTCGAAGCACCAGAGAGTCGTTGTAAGCTCCGGGCAAAAGAGAAGTACGGATTTCTATTTCGTCGTCATTTATTTTTATACTAAAACGTCCGTCTTGTGCCTTTCCTTTTATATTTAGTTTTAAATTTGAAAGAAGCTTGAGGCGAGAAAGTAAAAGACGGTATGTTTCGTGGTCAAATTTCAAAATATCTGTCAGCACACCGTCGAGTCGATACCGTAAACGCACATAGCCCTCTTCTGGCTCTAGATGAAGATCAGAAGCTCTGTTGGCCAGTGCTCCAGCAAGCATTGTTTCAAGTAGGTGAGATATGCGATATGTTTTTTTTGAGGTCAGGACCTCCGCAAGTATTTTTTTTAACTCTTCTAGTGTTGAAACTTTTTCTAAAAGCTCAACGATACCATCACTTGAAATATCAAGTGCGCCACCCTTTGTTTCCATAGACATTGAAAGGTCTTTGTATCGCCCCCAAACTTTTTTTAGACTTTCTGGTGAGACGAGGTAGAGGATTGGCGAGTAGCCTCTTTTTTCCAAGCTGGCGAGAGCGTCTTTTGTTTCTTGTGTTGAAGGAGAGAGGAGTCCGATGTGGATTTTTTTATCTACGATATTAAATATAGCTATTTGTGCTTTTAGGGCGTCTTCTTCTTTTATCACGCGCAAAGCATCTATGTTTATAGGTATGGTGGATAAATCAAGATATGGAATGCCATATTTTTTTGAAAGTGCTAGTGTCAGACCTTCTGCCTCTTTTCTTTTTAGCTCTTCTACGCGGGCGTTTTGTTTTTCTTCGTCAAATTGAACCATAGATAGATTATATACTATCATTTATAGCTTTTTTCTGACAATTTTAGGGGTAAAAATGAGGTTGACTTTGCGTGCCCGTTGTGATACAGTGGTAGTGAACAGAACGGGTGAGGGAGTGTTTCCCAAAACCTTTACAGATAGTTCGGAAAACCTATTTTAGGGCCAAGTGCCCGAGGAGCCAGTCATGACGGAGAAGAATAAGTTCTTTGTAAAGAAAGTGTTGTTTGCTGGTTTGTTGGTTCTTGTGGCGGTTTTTGTTTTTGCTAATCTGGTGGGGTGCGGCCCAATGAGATTTTATGCTGTTTCAACGGAACAGTACTATCCGCCCGTCCACTACGAAGGTTGGGATACTCATACGAGTATCAACCTCCATGGTTACCCAGGTGGCGTTCATACCTCTACACACACTGTGTATAGAGAGACTCACCGCCATCATCAAAGCCGTTTTGGGGCCAAACCCGATCGACACTGTCGTTGAGACAACAACAAACCCCACCCAGCTCCAGACGGATACTGAGTGGACAAGACAGAGAGGAAAGACTCTCATAATACGCCAACTCCTCGGAGCTGGCGTATTTTCTTTGTGTTAATATATCAATATGAAAACGACCAAAACCCTCGCCGAAACGCACACTCTTGCTGGTGATTTTATAAAAAAACTCATTGAAATAGATACAAAAGGGTCGGTTGTTGTGGGTCTTTACGGCGACCTTGGTTCTGGCAAAACAGCTTTTGTGCAAGGTGTTGCAAAAGCATTCAACATTTCAGATCAGGTTGCAAGCCCAACTTTTGTTTTAGAAAAAATATATAAACTAGACGAAAAAATTCAGACACGATTTACACACCTCATACATATAGACGCGTATCGTATGGACTCGCCAGAGGAGCTTGTGCATATCGGCTGGGAGGAGTTACTCAAAGATTCTGGTAATCTCATATGTATTGAATGGCCAGAAAAAGTCGCAACAGAGATGCCAGACAGACACATTCGCATCGTCTGTGGTTTTGTAGATGAAAGTACACACACTTTTGATATTCAAAAAAATGTCTAGCACCACAAAAAAACAAACAATAGTTTTACTTGATGTTCACGCCATTATTCACCGCGCGTATCATGCGCTCCCAGATTTTTCTTCTACAAAAGGTGAGCCCACTGGAGCGCTTTACGGACTTTGCACAATGTTACTCAAAATCGCAGACGAAATAAAACCAGAACACATTATCGCTTGCTATGATTTACCAGAAAAAACTCACAGACACGAAATATATGAAGCGTACAAAGGCACACGCAAGAAAATAGACGACGCGCTCATTGCACAAATTATTCGCTCAAACGATGTTTTTAATGCGTTTAATATTCCGATTTATTCCTGTGCTGGTTTTGAAGCGGACGATATTTTAGGCACGATTGTAGAAAAACTAAAAAACGACAAGGACGCAAATATTGTGATTGCGTCTGGGGATATGGACACCCTACAGCTCGTGGATGATAAAAAAGTGCAGGTTTACACTTTGCGAAAGGGGATAAAAGATACGGTTCTTTATGATGAAAAGGCAGTAATTGAGCGTTTTGGTTTTGGTCCGCGTCTATTGCCAGATTTCAAGGGACTTCGCGGTGACCCGTCCGACAATATTATCGGCATCGCTGGCATAGGTGAAAAAACAGCGACGACGCTCATCACTACTTTTGGTTCTATTGAGGATATTTATAAAAAACTTAAAAAAGACGCGACACCTTTTAGAGAAGCAAAAATAACTCCGCGTATTATTGACTTACTTTTGAAAGGAGAAGAAGAGGCGCTTTTTTCAAAAACACTTGCGACTATTCGCAGAGATGCGCCGATAGATTTTGTGGTTGCAGAAAAAACTTGGAAAGAATCTATAAACATACCAGCACTAGAAAAACTTTTTGCCGAGCTTGATTTCAAAACTTTGCTCGCGCGTGTTGAGAATGTGGTGCTTGGCAAAAAAACTTTCAAACAATCGTCGCTTTTGGGCGTAGCTGAAAATGAACAGCAAAAACCCGTCGGCGAAACTCTTCCAGAACATGAAGAAAAACTTTTACTTTTAGCTCTCTGGATAATTGATTCAAACAATGCAAACCCAACACGCTTAGACATTTTGCGTTTTGCGCACACTGAATCTATTTCAAAAGCTCGCGATTTTATTTATTCTGAAATTGAAAAGCGAAATCTGACGCGGGTTTTTAAGGAGATAGAAATGCCGTTGATGAAAGTGATAGATGCGATGCAGATGCGGGGTATAAAAATAGATACGCAATATCTGGGAATGCTTTCAAAGGAATACAACGCCGAGCTCCGTGTGCTTGAGAAAAAGATATATGAATCTGCTGGCGAGGAGTTTAATATAAACTCACCAAAACAAATGGGTGTAATTCTTTTTGACAAGCTCGGTCTTTTTGTGAAGGGGCAAAAGAAAACGGCGGGCGGAGCAAAGTCTACGCGTGAAAGCGAGCTTGAAAAATTGGCGGGGCTTCATCCTGTCATTGAACACATTTTGCGCTATCGTACACTTCAAAAGCTCGTTTCTACATATATTGATAATATTCCGACAATGCTCGGTGCTGATGGTCGTCTACACACTACGTTTTTACAGACTGGCACGACGACAGGGCGCATGTCTTCAAATAATCCAAACCTACAAAATATTCCTATCAAAACAGAGGAAGGTAGACGCATTCGCAACGCCTTTGTTGTGGAAAAAGGTTTCAAGCTCGTCACTTTTGATTATTCGCAAATAGAGCTCCGTATTGCGGCTTTTTTGTCTGGTGATGAAAAGCTCGTGGAGATTTTCAAATCAGGAGGGGACATTCACCAAGCGGTGGCATCGCAAGTTTTTGGCGTACCTCGTGACAAGGTAGACAGAGAAATGCGTCGCAAAGCAAAGGTTATCAATTTCGGAATTCTCTATGGTATGGGCGTAAATGCTTTGCGTGCAAATCTTGGTGCAGGCACAACTCGCGAAGAAGCCCAAAAGTTTTTTGACGAATATTTCAATACTTTTACCGGACTTGCAAAATATTTAGAAAATGTGAAAGCGAGCGCGCACAAGGTTGGTTTTACCGAAACTTTTTTTGGACGACGCAGATATTATCCAAACATCAGATCAAAACTGCCATTCATTCAGGCGGCCCAAGAAAGAATGGCGATAAACGCGCCGATACAAGGCACATCTGCTGATGTTATAAAAATAGCGATGATTCGTATTTTTGATTTTATCCAAAAGGAAAAACTCAGTGACGAAGTTTTTCTGCTCTTGCAGGTGCACGACGAGCTTGTGTTTGAAATAAAAGAATCATCTGTAAAGAGTGTTGTGCCAGAGCTCGAGCGAATAATGGAAACAGTATTGATGCCGAGAGAAATGCTCGGCGTGCCACTCGTCGTCAACGGCAAAATGGGGGATAATTGGGGCGAGACGGAGGAGATAAATAAAAAATAAAATGCTCTATTTTCTACACGGCAAAGATACAAAAGCATCACGCGCAAAACTCCATGAGCTTTTGGATACTTTGCAGAAAAAAAAGCCGGATGCGAGCGTATTTAAAATAGAAGCAGAAAGTTTTGACTCGGCGCGTTTTGAGGAGTTTCTCAGTGGGCAAGGACTTTTTGAGAATAAATATATTGTTGTCTGTGACAAGATTTTTGAAAATGCGGAGGCGAAAGAACAAATGGTCGCAAGCGTAAAAGAAATGAGTGAGTCAGACAACGTGTTTTTGTGTTTAGAGGAAGATGTTGATGCACCAACGCTGAAAAAAATAGAAAAGTACGCACAAAAAACTCAGAAATTTGAAGAAAATAAAAAGGTTGAGAGCAAGTCTTTCAATATTTTTTCTTTGACAGATGCGCTCGGTAGGCGAGATAAAAAAGAGCTTTGGGTGCTATATCAACAGGCGCTTGCGAGCGGGTCTGAGCCAGAAGAAATTCACGGTATTCTTTTTTGGCAGGTAAAAAGTATGTTGCTCTCAAGCCAGTCAAAGAGTAGCGACGAAGCAGGACTCAAACCTTTTGTTTTTCAAAAAGCGTCTGGCTTTGCAAAAAAATATTCGCCCGCAGAACTACGCGCACTGTCTGCACGGTTTGTGGAAATATACCACAATGCTCATCGGGGAATATCTGAGATGGGTATCGCGCTAGAAAAACTTATTCTGAGTATTTAAAAAGACCGCTCAACTAGGAGCAATCTTTTTTCTGGAAAGTCGCTAACTTGTCCGCCCACCAGGACTCGAACCTGGGACCAAGTGCTTAAAAGGCACCTGCTCTACCAACTGAGCTATAGGCGGATATAAAACAGCGCACGTTTTCGCCAAAAAACTTTCAGGCGAATATCAGAAAATATAACAGAATTGAGCTAAAAGTCTAGACTTACAGCCTAGTAATATCGATTGCAAACCAGCCAGCACCAGAGAATAAGAGAGAGCAAGATATTGCGATTGTAAAAATATGCAACATCATCTGATGCGTGGTGATAGTCTGCAAGCGTGATTTTATATAAACCACGCGCCCGACTGAGAGCGCAATGAGGAGTAGTGCGCCGACCTGAGTATATATTCCAAAAAAGATTAAAAGCCCCGCAAACACAAAAAATCCGGAAAGAATTTTTGTTGTGATGTCGCGAGTGTTTTTGAAAATAGAATAATCTCTAGAGATAATAAAAACACCGAGCACCAGACGGAGAATGAGTGGCGCGACGAGGACGTATGTAAATAATGCTGGAAATGGATTTAACATAACTGGATTATATCAAAGTCTTTGAAAATAATGTATGGTGTTGTTATGAAAAAGACAATTTCTCGCAAGGTTGTAGCAAAAGAAGTATATGTGATATTGCACAATATTCGCAGTATTCATAATGTTGGGTCAATATTTCGTACTTCTGATGCTGTGGGTGTGAGTAAAATATTTCTCACTGGGTATACACCGACTCCACACGACAGGTTTGGACGAGTGAGGGGGGATGTCGCAAAAGTCGCTCTCGGCGCAGAAAAAAGTGTTGCGTGGGAATATTGTAAAAGTCCGATGGCGCTTATAAAAAGACTGCGCGCGCAGGGGGTGCAAGTCGTAGCCATTGAACAGAGTTCGCGCGCAGTGAGCTATCGAAAAGTAAAAATAAAGTTGCCGAGCGCTTTTTTGTACGGAAATGAGGTGGAGGGGGTGTTGCCCGCGATACTACGAGAGTGTGACGTGGTCGCGGAAATCCCGATGAGCGGGCGCAAAGAATCATTAAATGTCTCCGTCTCAGCGGGCATTACACTTTTTGCAATGCTTAATAAGTAAGTGTGTCTACGATTTTTCCTTGAGTATCGAGTAGTCTTATCGTTTCTCTCTTGCTTTTCCACAGAGGGACTCTACTGTTTAAAAAAACTCGCCATTCTGACGTCAAAAAATATTTATCGTTTCTGTGAAGTCTCACACAGTTTTCGTATGACACAGTTTTATCTACAAAATCTTCACAGTACTGTGGGATGTTGTCATCTTCATTACTCTGGTATCTCGCACGCGTCTCACATCTTTTGAAACTATTTATATATCCTTGGCAAACATCACTGTCTTCTACTCTTTCTGGCATTTCTTCATTGTAAAGCATTGGACATTGCATTGGTAGAGAAGGTAGAAAACCCATTTTTTCCTCAAAATACCCAGTACAAATATTTGTTTGGAAAGAATATTTTAAAGGAGAGTTTCCTGTAGCCACAATAATTTCACTACCACCTTTTACTAAAATAGGAACAGCAACACCTTCTTGTGGTATTGCATATCCACCACCGATAAATATTTTGTTGCCAGTCACAGTGCTCTCTAGACTCCACCCAGTGATATTTATCGGCGTATCATTTCCCGAAACTCGTATCGTCACATACTCAGAAACAGCGAGCCTGCCCGGATCTTTTATATCGCTTAAATAAACACGGTCAGAAAAAGCGGATTCGTTTGTGGGTGGGTCTTGGGGGGGATAGATTTTTCCACCAGTTAGAGATTGGCTTGAGTTAGAAACCGGATTAGAAAAAGAACTGATAACCTTTTTTGCCTCATTTGGATTGAAAAGTAGACCGTCTTTGTGAAGAGATATCGCTACTGCAATAGTGAGGACTATAAATGCGATTATTGTGCCAGATTCTTTCATATAGCACTATTGTAGAGGTTTTTGGTGCCTAGTGCAAAAGTGAGAACTTCGACCACCGATCATTTTTCTTGCGATTGTTCCCGTGCACCCCCGTTTTTTACACTTTTCTCCTTTACATTGATATGCTTTGTGCGTATGTTGAAACTCTCCGCGCATGCCGTGAATGTTTCTATAGTCAGACATTGAGTCGCCACCAAAGTCTATACCCTTCAGTAAAAGTTTTTTTGTTGAGTCATACATTTTTTTGAGTATTGAGTCGGAAATATTTTCTGGCTTGGTCTCTGGATGCACACCACTTTCCCAAAGTATTTCATCGGAATAAATGTTTCCGATACCAGCGATAAGTGTTTGGTCCATCAAAACTGTTTTTATTTTTCCACGAGGTTTTTTGAGCAGTCGCTCTTTGAAAATTTTAAATGTAAAACTTTTTTTTAGTGGTTCAGGACCAAGCTCGCGTAGGTCAGGGGAGTGAGTGAGATTGTTTGTTTTAAGTATTGTCACTTTTGCAAACTTGCGCAGGTCAGAAAGTGCAACGTGTTTTCCATTTGAAAGAGAGATTACAAAGTGAATCCATGCGTTGAAAGGGTCATCTCGCAGTGGCCCAGCACTGATAGCTTTCCAAACTTTCCCTTTTTTCTCATATTTTCCATATAGTACGTGGCCAGTCATTTTCATGTGAATGAGAATTGTCTGATTGCCCTCTATATGAATCAAAACATTTTTTGCCCGACGACCGACTGAGATGATTTTTTTATTAACACAAAGCTTTTTGAATTTTTTAAAAAAGAGAGGATTTTTTATATTATCCTTGCCGGCATAAAAATCGCTACGATAGTCTGTCCAAACATCTTTTATGTAAAGCCCCGGCAAGACACTTTGCAAACCCGAGCTTGTAGTGTGTACTTCTGGTAATTCTGGCATGCGGTGATTATACAGGATATACTTTTGTCATGAAACTATTTTTATTAATCGCTGTTGCTCTTGTCGGCTCGGCTTTTTTGATGCCATTTTTACCGCGTGCGGAGACAAAAAATGTGTATGTAGCAAAAATTATACCCAAAAAAATACTTGTGGTGGTGGGACACGACAACATTGTCTGGGGTTCAAAATTTCTAAAAACAAAAGAGGTTGATTTAAACAGAATTTTGGCGAGAGACTTATACAACTTTCTCAAAAACGACCCACTTTTTGACCCAACAGTCACACAAGTAGACGGCGATTATATTCCAGAGCTAAAGAATTTTCTTGATACAGAAAAAGAAAATATTGTGGTATACAGAGCAGAAAGAAAGAAAGAGTTCCCTGATATGCAAGATAATTTAAATGAAGACGTGCAACACAACAAAGTTACAAATGATGTTGCCAACAAACTCTATGGCACAAGTCTTTGGGCACAGAAAGAAAAATTTGATTTGCTTGTCCACGTTCATTTCAACGATTATCCAGGTCGTCCAAAAAATACAGCAGGGAAATATCGTGGTTTTGTTATGTATGTACCAGACCCTGAATTAAAAAACGGCGAAGCTAGTAAACCATTTGCTGAAGCGGTGTACGCCAGACTTTTGTCTACTGAAAAGCCAAGCAACTTACCTGTCGAAAAAGAGGGTATTTTAGAAAGTAGAGAACTCATAGGACTCGGCGCGCGCAACAGTCTGAGTATGCCATCGATAATCGTAGAATACGCATATATTGCCGAGCCACGTTTATACGGAGATGCTAGGACAGAGACAATACGCAATATGGCGTATCAAACGTATCTAGGTGTAAAAGACGTTTATTTCCCAGACAACAAATGAGAGAGCTCTTCTCTTGAAACTTTTGCATCACTCCACGGTTCTTTTTTGCCGTTTGCTCGTATGATATATGGGTCGGTACCTTTTCCTGTGATGAGTACTACATCGCCATCGCGTGCTTTTGATATCGCTGTGCGTATTGCCTCGCGTCTGTCCATAATTATTTCACTTGGTTTATTTTTTATACCTTCAGACATTGCTTCAACAATAGAACGCGGTTCATCATCATACGGATCTTCATCAGTTAAAATTATTTCATCACAATATTTATCAGCTACCGCGCCCATTTCTTTTCTTTTCCAAGTATCTCGTCCACCACCACAATTTCCGAGAACACAGATTTTGTGTTGAGTGGGGAATGCCTCGTAGAGTTTGCAAAGCGAGTCAGCGGTGTGAGCGTAGTCTACTATCACATCAAAGTTTTGCCCGACGTTTATGCGTTCAACTCGGCCTTTTATCGGTGCCACTTTTTTTAAGGCCCTTTTTATATTTTCTAAAGAAACACCGAGCGCATGCGCACAGGTCATCGCGCCAAGCGCATTATAAATATTGAAAATTCCGGTAAGTGGAGCAGATATTTTTTCGCCTTTAAATGTAAAATTAACACTGTTTATGCCTAAAGTGTACGGCTCCGCATCTTTTATACAAAAACCGAGTTTGTGTTCTACTGGCAGGGAAAGATAGAAAGCGCTTTCAGTGTCGTCCTTGTTGGCGATGATAAAGCGCTGTTTTTTGCGAGACCTAGCGAGGGCTTGCCCGATAGATCTTTTTGCATCACGATATTTTTCAAACGACCCATGTGACTCTATGTGTTCAGGTGAAAGATTTGTAAATATAAAAGCGTCTAGCTCTATGCCGTGATGTCTAAATTGTTTTGCGCCCTCTGATGTCATTTCTACAACAGCGTGTGTACAGCCAGCATTCACAGCGTCACGCAAAAACTTTTGCATAAAAAATCTGCCAGGCATCGACATTTTGTACAGGTTCGGGGTTTCTTTTTTACCGATTTTGAAACGAATTGTGCCAGATAGAGCGGTGTTGTATCCTGCTTCTTCTAGAATCGCGTTGAGTATTTCTGCTGTGCTGGATTTTCCTTTTGTTCCTGTGATACCGATGACTACGAGTTTTTTAGAAGGAAAGTGATAGAGTATTGTGCCGATGTAAACAAGGGCTAGGTGATATGCGGGCATCAATGCTTTTAACACAAAGCTAGGAATTATTTTTTTTAGTATTCTTTTCATTATCTTGACCCTAAAATTTTTAGAGCTTGTTTTACTTTTTCTCCGGCGTTGTCGATATCTGCCGATACTTTTTTGAGCGCTTCGCGAGCTTCACTTTGAGAATAACCAAGCGCTTTCAGTGCCTCTGTTGCATCCGAATCTTTTTGTAATTGCAAATGACTGCCGTCTAGCCCTTCAAACTTTCCCCGTAGCTCTATGATTATTTTTTCCGCAATTTTTTTTCCGACTCCTGCAACTTTTGTGAGATATGAGCTGTCGCCGGATGAAATAGCGATGCGGACAGTTTCAGGAAGTACAGCAGTAAGTACGCTGAGCGCTGTTTTTGGGCCGATACCAGAGACGGTGATGAGCATTTCAAAAAGCTCAAGGTCGGCTTTTTGGAGAAAACCATAGAGGTCTAGAGCATTTTCTCGCACAGCCAAAAATGTCCAAACGGTTGTTTCTTTATTTATACGCATGCCGTTTATCATCGCCGAAGTACAAAAAACCTTGTATCCAACGCCTGAAACGTCGACTACGACATATCGCTCGTCTTTAAAGGTGACAGTGCCTCTGAGTTGGGAAATCATGGCTGTAATGATAGCAGAATTTGCGTTTTTGAGCGATATTTGCTACGATGTTTTCACATTTCAATATATAGATATGCCAATCACATCTTCAGCAAAAAAAGCCCTACGAAACTCAGCGCGCAAGCGAATTTTTAACATGCGTAAAAAAGACAGTCTTCAGGTTGCTTTCAAAAAACTCCGAAAACTCGTAGCAGACAAAGACAAAAAGGGTGCAGAAAAGTTTATGTCAAATATTCAGAAGATTCTAGACAAGTCAGCAAAAACAGGACTACTTAAAGAAAACACCGCTTCTCGCAAAAAATCTCGCCTCTCTGCAATGATAAGAAAGATGGCTTAAATCAAAAGTAAAACAAAAACACAAAACCACCCGAGAGGGTGGTTTTATTTTGGAATTTTGCTAAATCTATAGCCAGTTTGTTTGTTAAAGATAGTCTTCTCAAGACTGTTTTGATATGAAGCCAAACACGGATCTATTACTTTTTTAATATCTTCTAACTTTTTCAACTCCGGCTCCACATCAATACCTTTGCCCTTTAAAAACCTTACTATCATTATTGCATGAGCCCACGCATCTCGTTCTTCTGATACATAAGTATCCATTGTTTTTTGAAAAGCAGCACTTTTTATAGGATAAAAACGTATTTGCGATTTCGTTTTAGCAAGCATAGATGGTAGCTCATCCCTCCCTGATTGAGAAATTTTAGTATCGGGCAGACCAAGTGTTTCCACATACTTAGCAAGTTCAAAATAGGCGTTGGGAATATTTATCACACCCTCTTGATTTGTGGGAATCTCTGTACCATTTTTATCCAAACATTCGATTCCAGATTTTTCTAATTGCTCCCAAATCTTGTCAGGTTCTTCATAGTCTTCACTATCTTTTGGAAGTTCGAGTTTAGAAATAAGTGTCGTAACAGTCTCATAAATTCCTTCAAACCCTGCTCTACCTTGATCAGAAGTATGGTAATACTTATTTTGCCAAGCATGAGCAACTTCGTGGAGAAGAGAAAGTATACCGCCAGTTTTTTTTAAATCTCCATAATTTACTATCTTATGCGACGGTCTCATTGCAAAACCCTCTGGGTCAGATTCTCCCATTTTATAATTTTTTAGATCTGCAACTTCTTTTTGCTTGTAACTTTTTCCAGTAATACTTTCGGCATCAGGTTGAAAAAAAAGCTCTTTATCCATAGCTCGCGGTACAAATTTGCAATTGGATGGCAAAAGAGCATTCAGGTCTAGAGTAATTCCATTTTTAATATCTTGAATTACCAACGAAGATTCAGCGTAATTTGTATTCCCTGGTCTGTCTATGGTATTAGAAACTCTTTCGTAAATAAGATTTTGATTTCCATCTTGTTTTGACGCGTTAGTAGTCGTTTGTTCCACAACGCCATTTAATCTTTCGTTCTCCTCAACCCCCCCTTCAAAAGTTAACCTTTCTCTCCCATGAAGAGAGTCTTTTAATATTTCATTTCTTTGATTTTTGTATTCTTTTAGTGATAGTTCTTCAACTTCGTCAGTAAATAATTTGTGCCGTTCTGTACTCTCTGACGCCATTATCCAATTAGCTGAACCAACATTTGGGACACCGTCAATTTCCGGCTTTCTCAAACCATCGGGAATTAGACCTCGAAAAAATTCTCCGGCCTCAGTGCTTAATTGTTTGGCATCTTGCTGTGCGTCAGCAAGTCTCTCAAAATCTTTTTGAATCTCTTTTGTATCAAAAAGTTTACGTAAAATTTGGTCAAGAGCATTAAGCACCTTTTCTCTTAATTGTTCTCTGAATGCCTTACCACTCTCCGCTTTTATCATTTCAGAAGTTTCTGGTGAATTAGGGAATCTTTCGTTCATATTATGATTATAACTCATCCTGAGCGAGTTGAAAGGAGTCGCACCACTGACAATTTCAAATTTTTCTTTGGCTGCAACTAATTCTAATAATTTTATTTAACCTTTGGAAACTTTTTTGATTTCATAATTTTATATACCACCCCCATGACAGCAAGAGCAACAATGCCAGCCACAATTTCTATAGAGAAACTATTCGCAGACTTCGGTTCAGATGTCTGGACCGCTTCCGTTGGAAGTGTTCCTTTCCCTAGCTTAGTTAAGTCTTCGTTGGCTCGGGCTAATATAGTTGTTCGTTTGCAAAAACTTGTTCCTAAAGTTCCATCATCTTGCTTGGACGCATACACCAGATATTCTTCGTTTTCCTTGAACCAGAACCCATTACAAGTGAAATAATTATGGACAGTATGCAAGACAGCTTGTTTCTCATTTGAGCCCTTCCACCATTGTGAAACATTAAAAGTTACAATAGTTCTTGGTTCGGGCGACTTTTGCAGTGGATTATCCAAATATTCTATCTTGCTGACTTTACCAGTAAAGACAGCATCAGAACTTGAAAGTGCGCCCTCTATCGACGCCAGTGTACAATCACAAGCGAAGGCATTTGGTGTTTGTGAGAAAACAAACAATGAAAAAACAATGAGGGTGAGAAGTGCAGTGCGTAATTTTTTTGTAAAATTCTCAAAATTCATAAGGATTAAAAAATTTTATTCCTTTCAAACTTGCAATTTCATTTCTGGTGCTCTCAGTAGGAATCGGACCTACATCGCAAGCTCCGCAAGCTCGCATTCTATCCATTGAACTATGAGAGCGATAGACGAGGGGTAGATTATCACGAAAAACCTAAAATCCCAAGTATTCCATAATTTTTTGAAAAAGTGGTTCTTGAAGTTTTTCTGCGTGCAAAAACCGGTCGAGATAATTGTGCACCTCATCAACATTCATATCTTCTAAACGCACAACTATCAAAGGCAAGAAAAACCTTTTTGATTTTAAAAGTAATGCTGGTGGATGTTCCTCGTCATTTACCCAAAAAGATTCAAGCACTCCGTACGGATATTTTGTTTTGTCTATGGCCACACCAGTCGCATCAATGTGAATGCGAAGTACACGAGGCGCGCGAGCTGTTTGTAAGACGAGCGCAACTGTTGCAATGACAACAAAAATTGCAAAAATAATATTACTCAAAATCACCGCAGTCACGGCAATAGATACAGCAATAATACCAACAACCCAAAACCAGTCGTTTGATTTTTCATCATGATGGTGTTCTAGAGCTTCCCATTCAAGAGGAGAGTTTTCCATGCATATATTGTAGCATGCAAATATGTTGTGGTGAAGATTGTTGTGGGCATTGCTTTATTAGTGTTTTGGTTTTATACTAGGAAATCTAAAGCATATTCAGTTTAGTCAGCTAAATGTCTTTATGTTTGATTATTCAATTAGTTTTTTTAAAATATGGAACCAACAGCAAAATGTGCAGTTTGTAACAATGAGACTTGTTCTTGTCCACCAGCAGTAACAACAACTCCAGAAGCTACAGCTTAGTTTACTAAAAACCCCCGAAAGGGGGTTTTTGTTTTGTTTTTTTTGGCGACACCTCGTAGAGGTTGTTGGAACTTATTATATAGACAAGGTGCTATTCTGCTCCAACCGCCAGTTTAGTTGGTCGGCACAGTAACCGCAAGAGAAAGAGCGTTGCTAGTTCCTCTTCCATCAACACTGACAGATAATGAGTACTGGCCTGGAGTTATTTTCGTATATCTATCTGCTGGACAACCACCAGCTCCATCTGCATTAATCATGCAGATGGATTGGGGTAGAGTAAAAGTAATTTTATTTGAAATTGGATGTGGACCATCACTAGCAGGTGCCCCACCCCTCCACAATATTGTTACTTGACCAGTGTCTTTGTTTTTGATTTTTACAAAAATATGAGGACTAGTCATCCAGCCAATACCTGAGTACCCACCAAGTGGATCAAGATTTGTTCCTTTGATTGTTACTGATGAACCGATGGGTGTGGTGGCAGAAGAAACTAGACTAATCACAGGATTAGTTGTGGTGGCTGGAGAAGTTTCTGTAGATAAATTATTAATTGAGGCCGGTGATTCTACTTTTTTGTTTTCATAAACATAGAGACCGCCAATAATTAACAATGCAATAGCTCCAAGAATCGCGGAAACTACGAAACCCTTATTTTGATTTTTCATATATTACATTGTAGCTTGGATTCAACTATTTTGCTTCCGAACCTGATTTCGTTTTTTGGCGGAGGAAGTGAGATTCGAACTCACGATCCAGTTACCCAGATTCCGCTTTTCAAGAGCGGTGCCTTAAACCTCTCGAGCCATTCCTCCATATTTTGTTTTTTGTAACCAACTTTTCTCTAAAAAATGTTCTTCATAATGACAGTTTGGACAAATTAATTCTAAATTTTCCAACCGGTTATTTTTTCTGTCCCTATCCTTGTGATGCACCTGTAAAATCTCATATTTATTATAATCACACCTTTCGCACTTTGTTCCTCTCTGGTCTAATAACCTAATTTTTAAGGCTCTTTGGTGTTTGACTTTGTCTTTTGGTTTACCAATATGATATTTTGTACCCGATCTATTAATGTTTGAGCAACTTCTACTGCAGGTTTTTTTGTTTAAACCAGCCAAGATTAATTTGCCACAAACCAGACAAGAAACCTCTTTTCTAGAAAAAATACCGTAACAAACCGCACCACAAAATACATTGCCACTGTTTTGTTTAATCTGGGAAGGTCTTTTGTAAATGAGATTTGCGCAAATCACACACTGAGTATTGGGTTTCCTTTTGTATGTTTCCACTCACCCAGTATACCACAAACATATTTTACTCACCTTCAGACACCACTGTATATTTTTTTGCGACGAAATACAAGTAGATTATGTCTAGTATTCCCACTGTGTTTAAAAGCAAAAGAACGATAAACCAACGCTTGTGTGATAGGCGAGCAGACTGCCAAAGCGCAATCCCTTTCCATAAAATAGTCCACGCCACAAGCACTGTGGACAAAATCGGATTTGCCAAAAACAAAGCTTGAACCGTTTGAATATTTGTTGAAAACATACCGTTATAATATCAAAAAAAGTAGACAATGCAATTGCAAAAAAGGTATGGCTCTCGACTCTACTCTACGGTATAGTGGGGAGGTGAAATATATGGGAATTGATTATGGTGAAAAGCGCGTAGGGCTGGCTCTCTCAAACGAAAGCAATGAATTTTCTCTGCCTTTTAAGGTTTTGCCGAATAATAAAATTCTTTTACAGGAGATACAAAAAATTTGCGTTGAAAAAAATGTGACGGATGTCGTGGTGGGTGAGTCAAAAGATTTTCACGGCAACAAAAATCCGATAATGGAACGCATCTCCATTTTTGTATCTGAGTTGGAAAAAACATCTGGTGTAAAAGTGCATCTTGAACCAGAGTTTTTGACATCGCATCAAGCACAGCATATTCAAGGAAAGACCGATATGATAGACGCGTCTGCGGCGGCGATTATTTTAAAAAGTTTTTTGGAGAGAAATAATAATGTAAGCGTATGATAAATATTGACGATTTTAAAAAAGTAGAAATAAAGACGGGAAAAATTTTGACCGCAGAAAAAGTGCCAGAGACCGACAAGCTTTTGCGACTTACGGTGGATTTTGGTGAAGAGGCACCGCGACAGATAGTGTCAGGTATTGCTATGTTTTTTCCAGATGAGTCTGTGCTTGTGGGCAAAACTTATATGTTTGTAACAAATCTAGAGCCGAGAAATATAAAAGGTTTGGAGAGCAACGGTATGATACTAGCGCTTTCAAGCGATACAGAATTTTCTTTGCTTGAGCCCTCTCAGCCAGTCTCCACTGGTCTTTCTGCTCATTAATTTTTTTGTAGGGGAAAACCTACTGCGTTTGGGTGGCGAATAGTATATAATTATTCTTACATGAGTAAGAATTTCTTTGATTTTTTTCCTCCGCCACATTTTTTGGAAATGCCGTCTTTCGGTTTTTCTATTTCTGATACGAGTTTGCGTTTTGTTGAGCTCCGACCGCACGAAGGTTCTTTTGTTGTGGGGGACTATGCCGAGCGACCGCTACCGCTAGGAGCAGTAGACGCTGGCTATATTCACAAGCCAGAGCAGGTAGTGGAGGTTCTAAAGTCGCTAAAAAAAGAATACAACCTAAAATTTGTGCGAGTGACTTTGCCAGAAGAAAAAGCTTTTGTCTACAAAACACAGATACCAGCTGTCGCGCCAGAAGAAATGCGCAGTAGTGTTGAGTTTACGCTCGAGGGAAATGTGCCAGTCACTTCTGCTGATTCTGTTTTTGATTTTACTGTTATGCCACAAAAAAAATCTGATCCATTGCATGTAGATGTTGCGGTATGTGTTGTGCCAAACAAAGTTGTAGATGCATATCTGTCACTTTTTTCTTCGGCTGGACTTGTCGTGACAGCTTTTGGTCTAGAGTCTCAGGCGGTCGTACATTCTATTATTGAGCAAGGGGACACAAACACTTATCTAATTTTGAATTTAGATAAATATAAAACTGGTTTTTATATAGCCACAGGCAATGCCGTGCATTTTACATCTACAATGTCTATTACCACAGACTCTTTGCCAGAATTGGCGAGGGAGATAAATAAAATATATTGGCATGAATATGGAGAGAAAAAAGAAAAGGGAAGCTCTATAAACAAAATACTTTTGTGTGGCGATGGCGCTGACAAAAATGGAGTGAGGGAATATATTTTCAACAACCTAGGCATAGAGGCGGAAATAGCAAATGTTTGGAAAAATGTTTTTGTTTTTGATATTTATGTTCCAGATATTTCGTACAAAGATTCTGTTAGCTTTGCGGGAGCGATAGGTCTGGCACTGCCTTCTTTTTTACAAATATGACAAATTTACTTCCACAAGACTATCAAAAAAAGATAGCCAAAGAATACAAATACAGAAAAGAGGTAGTGGCTCTTTTGGGTCTCGCGGTGACGATTTTTGTTTCCGCTAGTTTTCTCGTGCCATCTTTTGTGCTTTCAAAAGTAAAGCTTGGAGAGATGACGACGAGAGTGGAGCAGGTGCGCAAAGTAAATGAAGGTGTGGCAAAAAAACATTCATCCAGCACAATACTCAAAGATGCAGAAGAAAAAATCAGATTGCTTGCGGACACAAAAGGTCAAGAGTCTATAGATAAACTGGTGGGAATTATTACAGACGAAAAATCTGATACGATAAAAATAAAGTCTATTTCGTATGCTCATGCACAGGGGGCGCCGTCTACAATATCTGTTGTTGGGCTTGCAAAAGACAGAGAGAGTTTGACTCAGTTTTTAAAGAAAATGCAAAGTCAGAGTCTTTTTGCGTCGGTCGACCTGCCAGTTTCAAATTTTGCAAAGGGTAAAGACATTACTTTTTCAATGTCGATATCTGGAACATTTTAATTTATGAAATTTTCAACAAAAAAAATCTTGATACTTGTTTCGGTTTTAGTACTGATATTTTTGTCAGGATATGCTTTTTTGTTTTTTGGTATAAAATGGAAAAATGAAAAGTCTTTTGTTCTGTCTCAAGAAATAGATGAATATGTGATTCGGGAGTCTACGTTGAAAAGTAATGATAAAACAGCTCAAGATTTGGCAAGTCAGATAAATCTGCTCGGCCCATACTTTGTAAAAGAAGCGGACGTTGTGAGTTTTATTGAAATAATAGAGGACGCTGGCAAGAAAAATGACGCCGTGGTCACGATAGGTACTATTGGTGTTGTTGTGGGGGGTGACGAAAGTGTAAAACAACAAACACTTTCTTTGCGTTTTGATGCAAAGGGTTCTTGGAGCAATTTGCGCAACCTCATTTCATATTTAGAAAATTTGCCGTACAAGATTACTTTTGAAAAAGTTTCTTTGAATGCGGAATTTTCACCAGTACCATTTTTCAAAGACCCAGAAATTGAGGGTGTTGAAAAAAGTGATCTACAGACGTGGGGTGGGGTATTTGAAATAAATGTTGTAACTCATAAATAATATGAAGATAGATTTTAAATCATTAAGAAAAATATTCCGCGGGGAATTTCATAAGTCACACTTGCATGTGATAAGTCCAGAGCAAGACTGGAAATTTATCGTTCTATCTTTTTTTGTGCTGGCTCTTTTGCTCGGAGCTCTCAGCACATTTCTTTTTTTCAAAATAAATAAAGGCGAGATTTTTAACACAGAACAAAAAGTGCAGGGTGAGGGGAGCCGTATTGATAGTCAAAAACTAAGCGAGACTGTTGGACGCTTTGAAGCAAAGAAAGCAAATCTTTTGGAGTTTGAGCAAAACAAAAAATCTTTTCCCGACCCGTCTTTGTAGAAGTTTATAAAATACTTGGAAATTGGGCCTATTGGATTATTTTGCATTATCCAGTAATATGTGAAATGTCTGCCATTTTGCCCCTGTAGTTCAATGGATAGAACATCGGACTTCTAAGCCGGTTATGTAGGTTCGATTCCTGCCAGGGGCACAAAATTATTAAATGGAAAATTAGGCGAAACAAAGTGGGCGTGCCTTCGGCACGCCCACCTCTTGATTAGTTCTCAACCAGAAAAACCTTAGATACTGCCGTAATGACTAATGAGCAAGTTGGAATCGAGGTAATTCACTACACCATCTCGGTTAAAATCTGTTCTACAAAAGATGTTGCTTGGACAAGTACCAAAAGAAGCCAAAACAAATGCGAGGTCAGCTCCATCCACTCGTCCGTTTTCGTCTAGGTCATAACTAATTATATGAATTCTAGCTGGACTCACTGAATCTGGGGCCTTTTTTACTGATAAACCAACACTATAGACTCCTGGATTTAGATTACCCTCACCACCCGAACACGTTACATTATGACCGAGAGCAAATGATGCTGAACCCGAAGATACCCTTGCTGATCCAAGCTCACATCTATTTTGACCCATTCCTAAAAGATAGGCACTAACTTTTCCTTTAAGATTAATAGATGACCATGTTATCGGGAGTTTGTTACCTAATATAAATGTCGTATCTACCACAGGTGAGGTGATGTTAATTGATGGTTGACCACTAGGTTGACCACCAACAGCAATGGTTTGTGATGAATTTGTACCACCAGTACTTACCTTAAATGGTGCAGACTCGGCAAACAAGCTTCTGTTATTGTAATCAGTAACTCGCACAACCCACTCCCCAGAACTATTTAGTAAACCAGTTGGTAAACTTTGATAAGGATATGAGCCAGTGTTGTCTGCATATGAATTGATCATTATGAAAGATTTAGACTCTGAACCACTTTGCCACCCACGAATTTCTACCATTACACCTGAAGAAGGAAATTGTTTTCTTGTCCACGTGATAGTTGTCGGCACGTCGGTGAATTGTGTGCTGTTGCCTGTGACGGTGGGAGCATATTGCGTCGTGCCGGCTTGGAACGGACCGCTTAGCGCGATAGTTTTGTTCGGGTTGTAATAGTCCGTTGCGCGCAAGTAGTACTTGCCGTTCGGCAAATCATTCGGAACCGTAATGCTAAGCGGTCCGCTTCCTCCCACCCTGACTATTGTGCTCTGTGCATCGTAGTGCTGCCCTGTGTCAGCATTGACGAATCGTATTTGTGAATTGGCAGGAAGATTGGCGAATGAACCGATGACGTTACCGGAAGAAATGTAACTAAACGTAATGCTCGGCGATGTGTTCGTGGTCGGTGCAGTTGGATTGCCAACAGTAATAATGCCGCTACGCGCTGTGTATTGTCCTTGCAATTGCGCAATTTGTGCTTGGAGTGCTTTAACTTGATCGAACAAAGCCTGGATTTTAGCGGTAACATCCGTTGTCTGTGTAATTAAAGAAGTTGCTGGAAAAACGCTAACTGTGATATTACGAGAGTCCTGTTCAGCCCCAGCTCCATTGTAAGAAGTTAGAGTGGCAATAACATTCAGCATCGTTGAAGTAGTATTTACGAATTTTACAGAATAACTATTTGGTCCATCAAGTGCAGAAACTGAAAGTGTCCCACACTGATTCCCCTCAGGAGAGCGTGCTGTAATACCCTGAGGACATTTCAACGAAAGTTTATTCGATATACCGTCACTACCGTAAATGAAATCTACGAGATTATTAGAGATAACATTTACTGGTGTCGCACTGAACGACGTGATGTTAAAATCAGCGTGTGTAGCGTGTACAGTATTAGAAAGAAAAACTATAGTGGCGACTAATATAATTGTAAAGAAAATATTTAAGTTACGATTTGTCATATTAAAAAATAATTATAATGCTAATAATTCCTAACAAGACCACTATACCACAAATCAAAGTGTCAAGGTGCCCGCCGCCCTTGCCTCCTGCCGCTCGTTTCCATTTTGGTGCGCGATGAGGGACTTGAACCCCCGACCTTCCCCGTGTAAAGGGGCTGCTCTACCAACTGAGCTAATCGCGCGCACTGTCGACACTGTCAACACGGCTAACAATAAACCATTTTAGGCTTTTTTTCAACTTTTTCGCTCTATGTGATACCGTGATACTATAGAAAGCAAGAAGTCGTAATTATTAGCAATTTTATATAATATATTTATATGCCAGATATAGCAGGACAAATACAAAGACTTATTCAGGATTTAGCAACACATCAGTCAGCAATGCGAAAGATTGAGGTTGATCTCAGCCAATTGTCTACAAAGAAAACCGAACTTGTAAACTCTATCGCAGAAATGAAACGCGAGTTACCTAAAAAAGAAAAGGAATTGCGTGATTTGGAAACAGAAGAAAGAAAGTTGGAACAAAAAAATAAGGAATTACAACGAGAAGAGGGTAATATTAGACGAGAAATAGAAGAGCTAAAAAGACAGTTGGAAAAAATGGAGCGAGAAAATAAAAAATAAGCATGACCATTCCAGTTTTGTTCGAAAACAAAAACTATATCATCATCAACAAGCCCGCGGGGCTTGTTGTTCACTATGATGGTAAAACAAAAGAGCCAAATGTGACAGACTGGGTTCTCAAAAATTATCCAGATATAGCGGGTGTGGGGGAGCCGTTAAAACTTTCTTCAGGTGAGACTATAGATAGGCCGGGCATTGTGCATCGCATAGACAGAGATACTTCAGGCACTCTCGTGATTGCTCGCACACAAGAATCTTTTTTACACCTCAAAGCTCATTTTCAAGAACGCGATGTAAAAAAAACTTACAATGCATTTGTGTACGGTGTTGTAAAAAAGGACGATGACATCATAAACCGCCCAATAGGTCGCAGTAGAAAAGATTTTCGACTTTGGTCTGCACAGCGTCTCGCTCGTGGTGAACTCCGCGAAGCAATCACAGACTATGTTGTTTTAAACCGAGGTAAAGATGTGACATTTATAGAAACAAAGCCACACACCGGTCGTACTCATCAGATTCGCGTACATTTCAAAGCCATAAATCATCCAGTCGTCTGCGACAAACTTTATGCCCCAAAACGTGAGCCGATGCTTGGTTTTTCACGCCTCGCTTTGCACGCTAGGTCTATAGAGTTTAAAGATATAGACGGCTCAATAGTCACAGCGATAGCCCCGTATCCGGAGGATTTTGCTAAAGCTATAAAGCTCATAGAAAAACAGGCGTAATCCTTGCCAAAATATGGCTACCGTGATACATTAACCGCTACTTATGAATACCCACAACATAGCAATTTCACCAGTCTTTGCCGAGCGAAAAAAGCTTGATATTCGAGCTGGAGACAACGTAAAAGTTTGGCAGAAAATTCAAGAAAAAGGCAAAACACGTTTACAGCTTTTTGATGGTCTTGTTCTTGCGGTAAAACACGGAAAAGAAGCTGGAGGTACTTTTACAGTACGAAAGGTAGCTAGCGGAGTAGGGGTAGAGAAAATTTTCCCAATATATTCTCCAATGATTGACAAGATTGAGGTTGTAAAACGATCAAAGGTTCGCCGAAGCAAGCTCTATCACATCCGAGACCAAGCGGCAAAAGAAATTCGCCGACAAATGAGAAACTTGAGAATTATAAAACCAGTAGAGGATGATGCAGTAGAAACAGAATCGGCGACCTCAGCACCAGAAGCCGAAGTTGTCGCAGAAATTATTCCAGAAGAAACAAAATAAAAAAACGGCCAAGCGCCGTTTTTTGTTTTCCTTGAAAATTATGTGTTAGTAGGGCATAATGACGAAACAAAGGCGCTTGCCTTTATGCCCGGGTGGAGAAATTGGTAGACTTACTACCTTGAGGTGGTAGCGCCGTAAGGCATGCAGGTTCGAGTCCTGTCCCGGGCACCAGTGCGAGGTTGCGAGATGTATGGTGGCTATGGTGTAACGGTTAACACTGGAGCTTGTGGAGCTCTCGATTCGGGTTCGATTCCCGATAGTCACCCCATTTAAAAAAAGACTCTAGACTAGAAAAAATATGCTAAAGTCTAGAGTTTTTTTGTTATATACTTATCTTCATGACTTTTGCATCTTATGTTCTTGATTTTATTTCTAATTATGGATATCTTGCCGTTTTTGTTGGGTCTATTTTTGATGGAGAGAGTGTTGTTTTTTTAGCTGGTTTTTTTGCTCACGAAGGACGTCTATTTCTGCCTTTGGTAATTTTTTATGCTTGGCTTGGTGCAACTCTAAATGATTATTTTTGGTTTTTTCTCGGGCGTTATCGGGGTCAGCAAATTATACAAAAATGGGCGTGGACAAAAAAACTCGGTGACAAGTCTGTGGGTATGTTAAACAAAAGCCCAGCTCTCGCATCATTTTTTGTTCGCTTTATGTACGGCTTACGAACAATTATTCCATTTGGTCTGGGTATGTCTGGTATTTCAGCGCGAACTTTTTTAATTTTTAATTCTCTTGGCGCATTCGTATGGGTTTTCTCGCTCTCTCTACTTGGATATGTACTCAGTGATACTCTGGAATCTTTTTTAGGAAAACTAAAACACTTTGAAATCGTACTTATCGTGATTGTCATCTTTGTTTTTGCGTGCATTCATTTTATGTTCAAGTGGATTCAACTTTTTATTAAAAAGGTTACAAAATAGTTTTTCTGTGTACTATATATAGTATGAATCATAAAATACTCATCATACAGAGGGAAAAGGACTATGAGCTCATAGACTCAGGCGACGGTGAAAAGCTTGAACGCTACGGGGCGTTTATTTTGTCTCGTCCAGACCCGCAGGCACTATGGCCCAAAAATCTACCGAAAGAGTGGGAGCGGGCTAGTGGTGTTTTTGTGAGAAATGCAGAAAAAGCTTGTTGGAAAATGAAACCCAATGTCCCGAAAGATTGGCAGATAGAGCTTGGGGGTTTGCATTTTATTATTTCTCCAACATCTTTCAAGCACACCGGACTTTTTCCAGAACAAGCGAGCAACTGGAAATGGATAAGTGAGCGTATCGCGGGTGAAAAAAGAAAAGTCAGTGTGCTCAATCTTTTTGGTTACACTGGTGGTGCGACATTGGCTTGCGCAAAAGCTGGTGCTGAAGTCACACATATTGATGGTTCAAAAAGCGCAATCACATGGGCAAAGGATAATGCTTTTGCTTCAGGTCTCGCTGACGCTCCAGTACGCTGGATACTAGATGATTGTCGTAAGTTTGTGGCACGAGAAATAAAACGTGGAAAAAAGTACGACGCTATCATAATGGATCCGCCAGCTTTTGGTCATGGCGCAGGAAAGGAGATTTGGAAAATAGAAGAGCATCTGCCAGAGCTTTTAGGTATGTGCAGGAAAATCCTCAGCGATGACCCTTTATTTTTCCTAATAAACGGCTATGCTTCGGGCTATTCTGCTATTGCTTATGCAAACAATGTTCTGCACTTGATGCAGGATTTTTCTGGTGAAATAGAAATGGGGGAGCTTGCAATAAAAGAATCAAAAAGTGAGCGCCTGCTCCCTTGTGGCATATTTGCGCGTTGGCAAAAAAAGTAATGACTGAAAAACAAAGACAAAAAAAGTTTTTTCTATATTCTGTCGGCGCATTTCTCTCATGTGTCGCGCTAGGGTTTTTTGTGTCACGCGGATTTGTGTCCGACCTTGACCAAGGAGTACTTTCTTTTGTAAAACAAATTCGTACACCACTCCTTACTTCAATAATGGTTTTTATCACAAACATCGCCAGTCCGATTTCACTTTATATTCTCTCGGCCGTTTCTTTTGTTGTTCTTGTTTCGTTAAATAAAATCCGAGAAAGTTTTGAATTTGTTGCAGCAATGGTTTTTGGTGTCACCATTTTTTCTATATTAAAAAATATTTTTGATGTTGTGAGACCTTTTGGTGGTATCACCAACGCCTCGGGTTTTGGTTTTCCAAGCGGACACGTTACGATGTCGACAATTATTTTTCTGATTATGACATATGTTTGCGCTAGTTTTTTTGCGAGAAAATTATACAAAAATCTTTACATCCTAGCATCTTTCTTTATCGTAATTCTCATTGCTTTTAGCCGTATTTATCTCGACGTACATTGGCTAAGCGACATTTTTGGAGGCTTATTTTTTGGCCTAAGTGTCGTTTTCCTTTTCATCGCCCTCTCTAAAAATTCAAAAACATAATGCTTTTACTTGATGGCAAAATTGCTCGAGATTATTTTTCTTCCGAGCTTCAAAAAACTATTGCTAACTTGGAACAAAAACCATGCCTCGCTATCATTCAAGTAGGCGAGCGTGAAGAATCTAGTGCGTACATAAAACAGAAAAAAATATTTGGCGAAAAAATCGGCGCCACTGTAAAACACATTTTGTTACCAGAAAATGTTTCTGAAGATGATGTTTGCGATAGAATTCAAGATTTAAACACAGATGAGTCTGTACACGGCATTATCGTTCAGCTTCCTTTGCCCGCACATATCGACAAAAACAACGTCATTCAAATCATTGATCCGATAAAAGATATTGACGGTCTGACTTCTGTAAATATAAAACTTCTTTGGAGCAAAATGTCTGGACATGTTCCAGCAACAGCGCGGGGCATCATTACACTTCTTGAATATTACAAAATTCCGATAAAAGGAAAAAAGGTGGTCGTGGTGGGGCGGTCTGATCTAGTCGGCAAACCCACAGCGATTATTTTTTTAAACAAGGGAGCGATAGTGACGGTATGTCATAGAGAGACGATAGATTTGCCAACAGAAACAAAACGCGCAGATATTTTGATAGTCGCAACAGGAAAACACGGACTCATTACAAAAGACTTTGTTTCTGTGGGGCAGGTAGTAGTAGATGTCGGTATAAGTGTTTTGTCGGATAAAAGACTGGTGGGCGATGTGGTATTTGATGATGTAAAAAACATTGTATCTGCTATTTCTCCTGTACCGGGTGGAGTGGGGCCAATGACCGTACTTTCTCTTTTTCAAAATCTTTTAGACGCATATTTTATGCAGGGACACAAAATAGAACTGTAAGCTTTCTCTACCTTTCTCGTCTAAATAGGGTACAATTTAAATAATTATCAATTTAATTTTTATTTTATATGTTTGATAACAATACAGATGCAGGCAAAAGAACGCACAAGCTAGTCATGATTTTGGTGGTGTTTTTTATAATCTTTTTAGGAGCTCAGACATTACGCACGCTTGGAGGCGCGGGCGGCGTTTTTGGTATCGATGGTATCGATGGTATCAATGGTAGCGAGAAAAACTCTATAAGTGTTTCTGGTAAGGGCGAGCTTGTGGTTTTGCCTGATATTGCAACTATAACTTTTGCTGTTGTTGAGCAAGCAAAGACAGTAGCTGAAGCACAGAGCAAAGCTACATCAAAAATGAATTTCACTCTTGATTCATTAAAGGCGCTCGGTATTGAGGAGAGGGATATAAAAACTACAGATTACAATGCATATCCTAGATACGAATATTTCACTCAGGTTTGTACTCAGTATAGTTGTCCGCCGTCAGGAGGTCAGACTATTGTTGGCTATGAAGTGCGACAAAGTATTTTGGTAAAGATTCGAAAGATAGAGGACGCTCCAAATGTTTTGGCTACTATCGGCAAGGCAGGAGTATCTGATATCAGCGGACTAAACTTTACAGTAGACAATCAAGATGAAAAACTACAGGAAGCTCGACGGCTTGCTATTGAAGATGCAAAAGCTCAAGCAAAAACCCTTGCAAAAGATTTGGGAGTAAAGCTCGGAGATATTATAAGTTTCAGTGAATCAGGAGACTATCCTATGCTAATGTATTCTACAAGAGATATGATTGGGGGAATGGGGGGCTCTGTAGAATCTGCCCCACAACTTCCGACTGGTGAAAACAAGATAATTTCTAATGTGACTATTACGTACGAGATTAGGTAGTCTTAGCCAAAAAATAAAAAGTGTCTAAAAAGAGTACGCGTAAAACGCTGGTGCGTTTTCGCTCCGTCTCGGCTACCCGCCTGCTAAAACTCTTGACATACGACTAATAAGAGTGTATAATAGTAGTATAAGTTCTTTGATACAAACTTGTAAGTGGTCATAGCCAAAAGAGCCTTATTTTTGGGCTTTCCTGGCTATGACCACCAACGTCGGTGGTACTAGCTTTTGTTGCCACAATTCGTGGCATTGTGTCCAATGGGCACAAATAAATACCGACTATTAGTCGGAGAAAATGGAAAGTACTATGTCTATAGTGAAGTCTACAATGAAGTATGCGGATGTAAATTTGGGGTTTGTTGAGGGGGTACTGAATAAACTCGGGGGAATTGAAGGAGCTGAAAGGTTTCTTCGTGGAGAATTTATTCTCACCCAGTCCTCAGTGGTTTTATGTATCGTGGACGGCAACGCCGAGCCCCTCTTACAAAAAGGATGTATAATAGTTGAGCACGACAAGCAGGGTAATCTCACGCTCAAGCGTGAAGGCGACAATCTTTTGGTTAACGGAAGGAAGATTGAATTTTATCTTTCCGAAGACCAACAGAAAGGACACAGCATTTCTGGTTACAAACTCCAAAAGGAACTAGCAATGAAACCGGTTCTCAACTCCAACCTTCTTGATGGCTTACTGGCTAATCCAGAGCTCATCCCAGAAAGTTACAAGAAGGACGCAGATGGCGAAACTCGTCTCATCTACTTTTGGGGAACTGTCTACCGTACCTCCTCCGGCTTCCTCTGTGTTCGTTACCTGTATTGGGGCAACGGTGAGTGGCGCTGGAGCAACCGTTGGGTTGGTGGAGACTGGTTCTATAACCAACCTGCGGCCTTGCTCGCAAGTTAGTGCTTCGGACTTTGTTCCTTGAGTCTTTTTGATTATTTGAACTTAGTCCTTCGCAAACGCTTTGAAGAATAGCGTCTTAAACTTCAACCTCATACAGCGATGTGTGAGGTTTTACTTTTGTATATGATAAAATATTGAACGGCAGTAGGTGAATATGCGGTAGATTAAGATTTCTCACTACCGAGACCAATATCCGCAAGTTGAGATCGCCTGCGATTACGGTTTCAGACGGACAAAATCATTTGACACATTTTAAAAAAAGAGTATTATTGTATTTGTAACGCCTCTGGGGCGTTTTTTAGTAGGGGAATTAAACTCCGCAAAATCTATGAAAATTATTGATTACATCAAAGATACACGAGCAGAATTAAAGCATGTTAGCTGGCCATCACGTCGGTTGACTATTGTTTATACTATTATCGTTATCCTTATTTCTCTTGCAACCGCAATCTTTCTCGGTTTTTTTGATTTTGTATTCGCAGAAATTTTAGCAAAATTTGTTATTTAAGTTGGAACACTTTTTAGTGTTTTAAACATATATGTCAAGACAAAAAATACAAGAAGGTCGCAATTGGTACGTCATTCATACATACGCTGGCTATGAAAACGCAGTGATGCGAAATCTCAAACAGCGTATTGAGTCTCTAGGCATGGAAGACAAAATTTTTAACGTCATTGTGCCGACTGAAAAAAAGATAAAAATCAAAGGTGGTAAAAGAGTGGAGGAGGAAGAGAAAATATATCCAGGATATATTCTTGTAGATATGACAGTGACTGACGACTCATGGTATGTTGTGCGGAACACTCCGCGCGTGACTGGCTTTGTGGGCTCTGGCGTATATCCTGTGCCGATTGATAAAAAGGAAGTTGAGGATCTTTTCAAACGAATGAATGCTGACACAACTAAATACAACATTGACCTAGCTCCTGAAGACGCGGTAAAGATAGTAGACGGTCCATTTAAAGACCTAGAAGGAAAGGTGGGTGAGGTAGATAATGAGCGAGGCAAGGTAAAAGTGCTCGTGGCAATGTTTGGTCGCGAAACTCCAGTCGAGCTTGATTTCTTGCAAGTAAAGAAGATTTAAGATAAGGTAATTTACACATATATGGCAAAGAAAATAACAAAAAAATTAAAGCTAGTTATCGCTGCAGGTAAGGCAACTCCAGCTCCACCAGTGGGTCCGGCTCTTGGTCAGGCGGGTATAAACATTGGCGAGTTTGTAAAGCAGTTTAACGACAAGACAAAAGGTATGATGGGTGACATCGTGCCCGTCGCCATTACTGTTTACGAAGACCGAACTTTCTCTTTTGTATTAAAAACTCCTCCAGCTTCAAGTCTTATTTTAAAAGCTATCGGTGCTGAAAAAGGTTCTGGTACAAACAAGACTAAAAAAGTAGGGAAGATAAGCAAGGCTCAAATCCGCGAGATAGCAGAAAAGAAAATGGTGGATCTAAATGCTCACAATATAGACGCTGCAGTAAAGATTATTGCTGGCTCAGCGCGGTCAATGGGAGTGGAGGTGGAAGGTTAAAAATCAAAAGAAAAAACTATGAGAGAATCTTTTCCAAAACATGACTCCGGCACCACGGGGGTTCTATTTGAGCATGAAGTTTGGGGAGATAAAATAAATATTCCAAATTGGAATTTTAAGGAGGCAGTAGACTTAAAGATATCAGGAAATATATCGGAATACATTAAGCGTATTGTTCAAACACTTATGAGCTCTGGTTTTATTAAAGGAAACTCTGTAGAAGAGGCGACAAAAAATTATAAAAGGCTTAAACCCCAAGAACAAAAAGAATTATTACTTGAACACGCAACAAAATTTCAACCAGAAAAATGGGACTCAGAAAATCCTAACACCGATAAAAAACACGCAATTTTAGGAGCTCTTCATGAAGCGGTTGATGAATATATTTTAAATAGAGCTGACGAAGAAGATATTCTTTTAAATGACCTAGACAGAGTTCATTGTTATAATCTTTTGCAATCTCCAGTAGATATTGCATTTGGTTCAGATGGGGTTTTTAAATTTGGGGGTGTTTGGGTAACAGTTGATACTACGAAAAATTCACAAAAAAATGAACGTAATGACATAAGAGAGTTACGTTCAGTAATTTTTAGAGACGAGGGTCTACTTGACGAGGATGGAAATATTCAAAAAGAGGTGATAAAAAGAACCGCAAAAATTATCGGGAATGATTTGTTTGAAGGATATTGTTTGCAAAATGGAATAGACAGAAAGTCGCTTGAAAAGGCGGCATAGTTGCGTTTTTTCTAAAATGTGCTATAGTACTTGTGGAGGTATTTTTCATGCAGTATGTAGTTATTTGTGAGAAATGTAGGCGAAACAATCGTGTTGTTAGCCTTGAAGTCCTTTCTTTTTTTGCCAAACCAGAGGAACAGCAATTTATCCGCACGGCTAGAGAAATAGAAGATGCAAATCTTCCAGACACCCTTGGGGTGGCGTTGCGGTTTGATGCTGATGGCTGTGAGAAGTGTTCAGAAAACAGATCACTTAAGTTTGAGGTCATTCGAATTAAAACGAAGACCAGTGCTTAAAACACCAACAGAACTACGGAGTTCTGTTGGTGTTTTCTTTTGATTTTTATTCAGACATCCTACATAATTGGTTTATATGACCGCACGGCAAAAAGACAAAAAACTCGGAGCATTACCTTTTCAAATGATTTCTTTGCTTGTTTTAAAGGGCTCTATAAAAGGTTCGGTGCTACAAAATATAAAACCAGCGTCGCTTGACCTTTCTATTTCAGATGAGATATATAAAGTTGAAGGGATTTTTGCGCCAAAAGTAAATGAAACTGTGCGCGATGTGCTTTCTCAAATAAAAAAAAGTAAACACAGTATTGGCAAACCACTTTTAAACGGAAATGTTTATGTTGTGCGTTTAAACGAAACTCTTGCACTGCCAAAAAATATTTACGCATATTGCAATCCAAAATCTACCAGTGGCAGAATAGATACTCACGTGCGCCTCATTGCCGACGGCATGTCTCGATACGATTCTCTAAACGCTGGTTTCAAAGGCGAGCTTTGGGTTTCTGTAATACCCCAATCTTTTCCGATAAAAGTATACAAAGGACTTTGTCTAAATCAGCTAAGGTTTTTTAACGGAGATACCCGTGTGACCGAAAGTGAGCTCGACGAAATAATGAAAAAACACAAACTTGTCTGGAGACAAAAAGACGGCAAAGCTTATTCTTATGACGATATAAAAATCCGTGATAACGACGGGTCACTCATACTCACCCTCGATCTAGAACACGAAGTCCTTGGTTTTGAAAGCATCGCATCAAAAACTCCAGTAGACCTTTCAAAGATTGCTTTTTATGATGCAAAGAAATTTTTTAAACCTGTAAAAAAGAAAAATGGATATTTATATTTAAAAAAAGATTCATTTTATATTCTCTCTACTTTTGAATTAGTGCGTGTGCCACCAGATCTAGCATGCGAAATGATGCCTATGGACGAGCGTAGCGGAGATTTCAGGTCACACTATGCTGGCTTTATTGACCCAGGATGGGGTTGGGGAAAAAATGGCGAGGGAAAGGGGCGCACGCTTACACTTGAAGTGCGACCATTTGAGGATTTGATAGTCCGACAAGGTCAGCCGATAGGAAAGATAAGATTTGAACATATGGCTGTCGCGCCAAAAGAAGCATATGATAGTGTTTCTTCAAACTATGTAAAACAATCTGGGCCAAAATTAGCAAAACATTTTAAATAAAAGTTGTCATGCAAAAAGGTTTTCTCGCTAAAGCGCGATTACGCTAACCCGCTCGAAGACCTTTTTGCATGACAACTTTTATTTCTCAAACGTAGTAAAGGTGAGCCGGAATGGAGTTTTTTCGTCTGGCTCGTGCACAGCTTCCTTTGTTTTTTTCCAGCTAGATAAGTCGGTGAGAGGGAAGTATACATCGCCCTCAAACTCGTCGTCTATAAAAGTGATATATATTTTGTCGGCGTAAGGTAAAAATTCTTTATAAATTGTTCTTCCGCCGATTATCATTATTTCTTCGTTTTTTGCCATTTCTAAGACTGGCTCAATAGAGTCAAACACTACAATATTTTCAGTCGATAGATTTTCAGGTAATGGCTCTTTTGAAAGCACTATATTTTTTCTATCAGGTAGAGCTTTGCCTAGTGATTTGAAAGTAACAGCGCCCATCACAATAGTTTTGCCGAGTGTTTTTTCTCGGAAAAATTTCATATCAGCAGAAAGTTTTGGCCAAGGCAAAGAAAGTCCTTTACCTATTAGAAAATTTTTATCAACTCCAGCTATAAGTGTTATCATTTTTTTAAACAATCATCACCGCCTTTATCGCTGGATGATGATTGTAATCTACGAGTTTTATATCATCCATCGTAAATTTGTCTATGTCTTTTATTTCTGGATTGAGCCAAAGTTTTGGCGGATTCATGGGTTCTCGCGAGAGCTGTTCTTTTACCGCGTCAAAATGTTCGTGATAAATATGCGCGTCGTTTAAAGTGAGAATACATTCGTGCGGTGTAAATCCAGTAACTTGCGCCACCATTGCAAGCAAAAGGGAATACGATGCAATGTTAAATGGCACGCCCAAAAACATATCACAGCTACGTTGCATCATATGCAAAGAAAGTTTTCCATTTGCGGCAAAAAATTGGAAAATGATGTGGCAGGGCGGAAGCGCCATCTCATCAAGCTCACCAGGGTTCCAAGCGGTGACGATGAGTCGCCTGTCATTTGGGTCTTTTTTTAATTTTTCAATAACAGTTTTTATTTGATCTATAGTGCTACCGTCTGGCTTTCTCCATGCTCGCCATTGCACGCCGTAAATCCGCCCAAGGTCACCCTTAAATTTTGCTTTCGGTGTCCAAAAGTCCGCCTCCGCGTTTGCTGTCCAAATAGTTTTTTCTGTGCCGTTTAATTCTTTCAGGCGATTGTCGTCGCTACTACCTTCGAGAAACCAAAGTAACTCACTTTTTACAGCATTGAAAGCAAGTTTTTTTGTTGTCACTGCAGGAAAGCCGTCTTCTAGATTAAATCGCATCTGCTTTGCAAAAAGGGCGCGTGTCACCGCATTTCGTCCCTTTCTATCAACACCATTTTTCATGATTTCCTTTAGGATTTCATTGTATATTTTCATATGTATAAATTGTAACACAGGCAATATGGCGGTCACTTTTTTTGTGTTACACTTTAGCCAAATGAAAGACAAACAAATCGAAAAACTCATAAAAGCAGAAGCGACTCGGCAAGACAAAGTAGTCAACCTTATAGCCTCAGAAAACTATGTTTCAGATGATGTTTTGGTAGCTTTGGGAAGCAAATTGACCAATAAATACGCAGAGGGATATCCGGGAAAGAGATACTACGGCGGGCAAAAAGTAGTAGATGAAATAGAAAATGTTTGTCGTGAGCGAGCACTTAAACTTTTCAAACTCGCAACGAAAAACTGGCATGTGAATGTTCAGCCACTTTCGGGCTCGCCGGCAAACGTTGCGGTCTATACTGCGCTCGTTTCTCCGCATGGAAAAATTATGGGAATGAGTTTGGATCAAGGCGGTCATTTGACGCACGGACACAAAGTTTCGGTGACGGGAAAATTTTGGAATCAGATTGCTTTTGGGGTGGATAGAAATACTGAAGTGCTAGATTATGAAGTGCTCAAAAAAATCGCGCTGGAACACAAGCCAAATATTATCGTTGCTGGTTTTACTGCGTATCCGCGCATAGTTGATTTCAAAAAGTTTCGCGAAATAGCAGACGCGTGTGGTGCATATCTCATGGTAGACATGTCGCACTTTGCTGGACTTGTCGCTGGCGATGCATATCCAAGTCCTTTCAAATATGCAGACGTGGTCACTACTACAGTACACAAAACTCTTCGCGGTCCACGCAGTGCGATTATTTTTGTGCGAAAAGATAAACGCGAGCTAGATCGACTCATAGACAAGGCAGTGTTTCCGGGGATGCAGGGCGGACCACATCTCAATCAAATAGCGGCGGTCGCTGTCGCCCTCAAAGAAGCCGATACGCCAGCTTTCAAAAAATATGCAACACAGGTGATAAAAAATGCAAAAGTGCTTGCAGGCGAATTACAAAAACTTGGCTGGAAAATAATTTCTGGTGGCACAGACAGCCATCTTGTGCTAGTAGACACTTGGATGAATGGAAAGGGAATTTCTGGCAGTAAAGCGAGCATGCGCCTAGAAGACGCGGGGATAATTGTAAACAAAAATACTATTCCATATGAGACACGCTCTCCATTTGACCCTTCGGGTATTCGTCTCGGCACTGCGGCGGAAACTACTCGCGGAGCAAAAGAAAAAGATATGAAAGAAATTGCGCAGAGGATAGATAAAATTTTAAAGAAAAAATAACGGAGCGAATAAACCCAACCAAATTTATGAAAAAAGGAAAATTTATAGTGATAGACGGTATTGATGGTTCTGGAAAAGCGACACAAACAAGACTTTTGGTAGAGCGACTCAAAAAAGCGGGTGTGAAAGTAAAGACTATAGATTTTCCTAGATATGAGAGCAATTTTTTTGGTGAACTTTTAGGCAAATATCTTTCAGGCGTTTACGGAGATTTTACTCAGGTAGATCCGCGTGTCGCTTCTGTGCTTTATGCTGGCGACCGTTTTGAATCAAGTAAAGAAATACGTAAGTGGATAGAGGACGGCTACACTGTGGTCGCTGACAGATATGTAAGTGCAAACCAGATTCATCAAGGGGGGAAAATAGATAATCCAAAAGACAGAAAAGAGTTTTTAGATTGGCTTGATGAGATGGAGTACGGCGTTTTCAAAATTCCTCGACCAGATCTAGTGATATATCTGGATGTGCCTTTTGAGGTAAGTAAAGAGTGGTTAAAAAACAAGGTATTGAAGGAAAAGAAAAAATATTTGGAAGGCAGAAAAGATGTTGTAGAAGAAAACCTGAAGTATTTAAAAAATTCTAGAGATACTGCAATTGTTTTAGAAAAAGAAAATAAAGATTGGCAAAAGGTAGAGTGCTGTCAGGGAATGGTGTGCATGTTACCAGAGCAAGTCAGTGAATATGTTTTTAAAATTGCAAAAAATAAACTTGGTATCAAAGCGTAGAGAATGATAGTGTTATATTATGTCGCTTGTATTAAAGATAAAAAAAATAAAAGAAGGTGGCATGGTGCCACAGTACGCTCACAGAGGAGATGCGGCGCTTGACCTTTTTGCCAGTGAGGCAGTGACTCTTGCACCGATGGAGCGCAAAGCTATACCGACTGGTATTGCAATGGAAATTCCAGAAGGATTTGTTGGTTTGATTTGGGACAAAAGTGGGCTTTCTATGAAAAACGGTCTAAAGACTCTCGGCGGAGTGGTAGACTCTACATATCGCGGAGAGGTGCTCGTGGGGATGATAAATCTTTCACAGGAAGCTTACACTTTTGAAGCTGGTCACAAAATCGCCCAAATGATAATTCAGAAAAAGGAAGATGTATTGGTAGAGGAGATGACCGAGCTTTCTGATACAGCACGCGGGGAGAGAGGTTTTGGTAGTACTGGGAAATAACAGGCTAAAAAATTCTAAAAAAATGCTCAAAAAAGAATTAGAAAAACAAATAGAAAATATTTTACGCGATATCGGAGTAGAAAGTCCACGCGCTGAGCTAGATACTCCAGCGGAAATGTCGCACGGAGAATATTCGTGCAACGTTGCTTTGGCATATGCAAAAGTGTTTGGAATAAAGCCGGCTGATTTAGCGCAGAAAATTGTTGACGCGCTTTTAGCAAAAAAACACCCACACGTAGAGTCAATAGAAATCGCTGGTGCTGGTTTTATAAACTTCCATCTTTCCTCAGAATTTTTTGTAAAAACACTTGAGAAAATTATTTCAGAAAAAGATTTGTACGGTAAAAATGATTTGCGCGCAGGCGAAAAGGTGATTGTTGAATACACCGACCCAAATCCTTTTAAACAATTTCACATTGGACATTTGATGAGTAATGCCGTGGGCGAAACAATTTCTCGACTAATTGAATTTAGTGGTGCAAAAATAAAACGCGCAAACTACCAAGGTGATGTGGGCCTTCATGTGGCAAAAGCAATCTGGGGAATGCAGGAGCTTTCTGGTGCAATGCCTTATACAAAAGAAGATACTTTGAAAAAAATTGAGTTTTTGGGTGGTGCGTATGTGCACGGTTCAAATGCTTACACAGAAGATGAAAGCGCAAAAAAAGAAATAGATGCGCTCAACAAAGTTATTTTTGAAAAGTCAGATGACAAAATAAATGGACTCTACGACTGGGGCAGAAAAGTGAGCTTGGAACATTTTGAAGATATTTATGCAAAGCTTGGCACCAAGTTTGATTATTATTTTTTTGAAAGCGAAACCGCACCACTGGGTATGTTTATCGCAGAAGAACTTCTCGCCAAAGGAATTTTTGAAAAAAGTGAAGGGGCTGTAGTTTTCAAAGGGGAGCAGTACGGTTTACACACTCGTGTTTTTGTAAACTCAGCTGGTTTGCCAACATATGAAACAAAAGATTTGGGTCTAAATAAAATGAAATTTGATAGAGAAGATTTTGATCTATCTATCATTATTACTGCCAACGAACAAAATGAATATTTTAAAGTGATGCTTAAGGCGCTGGAGTTTGTAGATGCAAGTATTGCAAACAAAACCCGACACATCAGTCACGGCATGCTTCTTTCTGCTGATGGCAAAAAGATGTCTTCTAGAAAAGGGGATGTGATTACCGGCGAGTCGCTTATCGTTGATGTAGAAAAAATGGTTTATGAAAAAATCGCTGACCGTGGTCTTTCAGACACCGAACGCGAAGTGATAATGTCACAAGTCGCCGTGGGAGCTATAAAATATTCTATTTTGCGCCAGTCACCGGGTCGTGACATTATTTTTGATTTTAAAAAATCACTTTCTTTTGAGGGCGACTCAGGTCCGTATTTACAATACGCTCATGCGCGTGCTTGTTCTGTGTTGCGAAAGGCGAAGGAAGTAGAAATTGTGGCTGATTTGAAAAAAGCAGATTCGACAGGAGCTCTTGAAAAAATGCTCATTCAATTTCCAAATGTCGTCGTTCGCGCAGAAAAAGATTTTGCTCCTCAGCTCGTCGTCACATACCTCACCGAGCTCGCAGGTAGCTTCAATGCCTACTACGCCAACACACCCATCATCATAGATGCAGGCGACAGCGCACCATATCGTGTCGCTCTCACCTCGGCTTTTGCAATAGTCATGAAAAATGGCCTATGGCTCCTCGGTATGCAAGCACCGGAGAGGATGTAGGGTACACATTGACAAAATACCAAAAAAGGTGTATAAAGGAGTGTGTAAGTTCTTTGATAGCTAGTTTACATTCGCCATAGAAAAAAGTGTCTTATTTTAGCTCTAATTTCAGGATATTTTTTGCTGTGGCGAACTGTAGTAACCACGCATTAGATAAGATATCTCAACGAAAGGATGAAAGTGAAGAGACTATTGATTACATCTGAAAAAACACATTGTGGAAAGCAGACCCCATGCAGGAAAAGACGTCGTATTCGTAGATTTTGGGACAGATACGGCATGAATATTGAAACTCCAACCCCCGGTCCTCTCGCAGTAAATTTTTTGAGATTCACAGGAGCGTAACCTCCACCAATCTTTGAGGGCATGAACAGCGACCTAAACAGTTTCTGTCTCTTTGTCACTCACCCCCCCGATTTTGTCATTAATTTGGCAGGTCGGGGGGTTTTTCGTACAATAATATTACAATTTTTTGCTGTCTGTTAGTATTATTTGTAATATGTTTTTGTAAAAACCTCCAAAAATGCTAGTATTCTCCGTATATGAACGAAGTTGAGAAAAATAGAGACAAGAGCGAAACAGCTCAAAAAGAGGAGAAAATATTGCAGTTTTGGAAAGAGCAGAACATTTTTCAAAAAACACTAGAAAAAAAGTCTCCACAAGGTGATTTTGTTTTCTATGAAGGTCCGCCGACTGCCAACGGCATGCCCGGCATTCATCATCTACCAGCACGCGCCTTCAAAGACATTATCCCGCGATACAAAACGATGCGCGGATTTCATGTGGCTAGAAAGAGTGGCTGGGATACTCACGGTCTGCCAGTGGAGATTCAAGTGGAAAAAGCGCTCGGACTCAAATCAAAAAAAGAAATTGAAAAATATGGCGTTGAGGCGTTTAATAAAAAATGTAAAGAAAGTGTGTGGAAGTATGTGGATGTTTGGAATGCTTTTACCGAGCGCATCGGCTACTGGGTTGATCAAGAAAATTCTTACATTACGTATGAAAAAACATATATGGAGTCTGTGTGGAATATTTTGAAGACTGTTTCAGAAAAAAAAGTTGATGGAAAAGATTTACTTTATAAAGATTACAAAGTTTTGCCGTGGTGTCCGCGATGTGGGACGGCGCTTTCTAGTCACGAGCTTGCGCAGGGCTATGAAGATGTAAAAGATTTGTCGGTCACAGTGAAGTTTAAGGTGAAAAATCCTGCGAAGTTTGGTTTGTCAGGAGATGTTTTTTTGCTTGCTTGGACAACAACACCGTGGACATTGCCAGGTAATGTCGCGCTCGCTGTTGGTTTGGACGTGCCGTATGCCGTTGTTCCGTTTGACGGTGCGCAATATATTTTAGCGCAAGCACTCGTTGAAAAAGTTTTTGCTGATAAAACATACAGTATTACAAAAAAAGATTTTAATGGTAAAGATCTATTGGGTCTAGAATACGAGCCACTCTACCCATATCTCACAGAAAAATTTGCGCAAAAAAATCCGGAAGCATTTGCGAAAGCATTCAAGGTGTACGGGGCGGATTTTATTACGACAGAAGACGGCACAGGTATCGTGCACACTGCGGTGATGTATGGTCAGGAAGATTTTGAACTTGGTACAAAAGTTGGTTTGCCAAAATTTCATCTTGTAAAAGAAGACGGACATTTTATGGACGATATGGGTTTTTTGTCTGGCCGAGCGGTGCGGGAAAAAGATGTTTCTGGTGAAGGCGAAGGCGCGAAAGGGGACGACACGCTAGCGGTGGACATCATAAAAGATTTGGCAAAACGCGGTTACCTTTTCAAAAAAGAAAAATACACTCATTCATACCCACATTGTTGGCGATGCAAAACTCCGCTTATCTACTACGCACGCGACTCATGGTACATTCGCATGTCATCTCTGCGCGACACTCTCGTAGCAGAAAATCAAAATATAAATTGGGAGCCGTCGCATATAAAAGATGGACGCTTTGGGCAGTGGTTACACGAAGTAAAAGATTGGGCAATATCTCGCGAGCGGTACTGGGGGACACCTCTGCCTATTTGGGAAAACGCAGACGGCAAGCATATAGTCGTGGGCTCTGTTACGGATTTAAAAAACCACTTACCGAAAAGAAATAATTTTACACTCATACGGCACGGCGAGTCTGAATCAAATGTTAATGGTACTATAAACTGTGATGTAAAAGCAAAAGACACGCTTACAGATGTCGGTATAGAAGAATCAAAAAAAGCAGGCGAGATAATTAAAGATAAAAAAATTGACGTCATTTTCGTATCACCATTTTTGCGAGCAAAACAAACCGTGGAGCAGATTGCAGAGACGATTGGTTTTAAAGGTGAAATAATTGAAGATGAAAGAATAGGCGAGCTTCGTCTCGGTCATTGGCATGGCAAAAATTGGGAAGAGTATTTGAAAAATTTCTATAATATCGGCGAGCGATTTACAAAACACCCATCAGGCGAGACAAGTGGCGTAGAAAATTGGAATGACGTGAGAGAGCGCGTATCGCAGTTTATGTACGATATTGATAAGCGTTATGAAGGGAAAAATATCCTCATCGTCAGCCATGGTGGCATACTAAATCTAATCACGCTTGCTTCTCAAGGATTTTCTGTAAAAGAAATGATGAAGCATTATCTAGACAACTCTTTTATGAACGTCGAGGTACGCGATATAGATTGGCGCAATCTACCACACAACGATTCTTTTGAAATAGATTTGCACAAACCATATATAGACTCTGTGGAGCTCTTGGATGAAAATGGTGCAAAAATGACTCGTGTGAAAGAAGTGCTAGATGTTTGGTTTGACTCTGGAGCAATGCCTTTTGCGCAACACCATTATCCTTTTGAAACACAAAACGGTGCAAAAAAAATCCCGTATCCAGCAGACTATATTTGCGAAGCGGTAGATCAGACCCGTGGTTGGTTTTATACGCTACACGCTATCGGCATTCTTTTGGGTAAAGGGCGGGCATACAACAATGTCATTTGTCTCGGACACATTTTAGATGCTCAGGGTAAAAAAATGTCTAAATCTGTGGGCAATGTGATAGACCCGTGGATGTTGATGGATAAATACGGCGTGGATGCACTGCGTCTTTGGATGTATACCGTCAATCGACCGGGGGATTCAAAAAACTTTGACGAAAAAACCGTTGATGAACTAGTGAAAAAAGTTTTCAACTTACTTTCGAATGTTGTAACTTTCTATGAAATGTATGCGGATGAAAATGTTTTGGCAAAAAATACTAGTCCGCATATTTTGGACAGGTGGATTTTGGCGCGACTTTATAAAATGGTATCTGAAGGTACTCGGTCTCTTGATGCATTTCAAGTGTTTGAGGCAGGCAGGTCTATACGAGACTTTGCCCAAGATTTTTCAACTTGGTATATTCGTCGTTCGCGAGACAGGTTTAAGTCTGATGATTTTAAGGATAAAATGCATGCGCTTGAGACAACCCGTTTTGTCCTTCTTGAACTTGCAAAATATATGGCGCCATTTACGCCGTTTTTTGCAGAAACTTTGTATAAAAAAGTGGGGGGCGCAAAAGAAAGTGTGCATTTAGAAGATTGGCTTGAAGTCGGAATGCAACCAGTGGGGGATGTGGTAATGCTAGAAGATATGCAGGAAGCGCGCGCGCTTGTAAGTCTAGGTCTAGAGCTCCGCAACACCGCTCTCATAAAAGTGCGCCAGCCACTGCAGTCTTTTACTGTACAAAGCGCGCGCCTAAAAGACCGCGCAGACTTACTCTCGCTCATCGAGGATGAGCTAAACGTAAAAGAAGTTTTGTTTGACACAAATCTCGCGGGGGGTGGCAAGCTCGACACGAATATTTCTAGAGAATTACAAAAAGAGGGGTACTATCGCGAAATAGTGCGCGCCGTCCAAGACCTACGCAAAAAAGGAGCGCTTGCACCAAAAGATAGCGCGCGTCTTTTTGTTGACACAGACAAAGCAGGACGCGAGCTTGTGGAAGAGTTTGCAAAAGATTTGGGCATAGTATCGCTCATCAAAGAAATAGTTTACGAAAAAGTTGAAGGCGAAAAGGTTGTCGTCGGAGACATGTCTTTTGTTTTTAAAATAGAAAAAGTTTCTTAATGGCACATCATATTTACACAACAGAAGGTTTCGTCCTCGGAGGTATACCCTCAGGCGAAGCAAACTCATATCTGTATGTTTTTACCAGAGAGCTCGGTCTGGTGGGAGCTAGTGCACGCGCCGTGCGAGATATAAAATCAAAACTTCGATATGGCTTGCAGGATTTTTCTCACTGCGTCCTATCATTGGTGCGCGGAAAAAACGAATGGAAAATCACAAACGCCGTACCAAAAGAAAATATTTATTACACCTTTGCGCTAGAAAAAGAAAAATTTATGGTTTGTGCGCACGCTCTCTCACTGATTAAAAAACTTGTCGCCGGCGAAGAAAAAAACGAAAAACTTTTTGATATTTTAAACGATGGTTTTTCTTTTTTAGAAAAAAATGATTTTACAAGACAGCAGATTTTGCACGCCGAGTCTTTGATGATGCTTCGAATTGTCTACAATCTCGGATATCTCACAAACACCTCTGTCTTGGCGCCTTTTGTAAAATCAAATGACTGGAACATAGAGCTGGTAGAACAAATGCCAAAACATCATACTCATGCTGTGGCGGAAATAAATAAAGCAATACGAGAGAGCCAGCTATAGGTGCTCTGTGATATACTATTTTCTATATGACATCAGGTAATGACGAAAGTAAAATAGATCGTCGTGAGCGTGATTTATATTCACGCAATGCTCCGCAAGACACTGGCCCAGAAAGGGGTGTTTTCACAAAACCAGAGTTTGATGTGCAACCCCAATGGCAATCTCCAGACCCATTTGTAGACCATTCAGCAGAGATGACTTTTGAGCCGAGAAAATATGGATTTTTCAAAAAGTTTTTTATCGGCTCAGTCACACTTTTTGCTGTCGCTCTACTGACTTTTATATACATGCAGTACGGTGGCTTTAATGCCGTCTCATCAAAAAACGTGGGCATTTTTGTAAAAGGTCCGGTATCTATCGGTGGAGGTGAAGAGCTTGTGCTTGATATCACAATCACAAACGGAAACAATGTTGCTTTGGATAGCGTAGAGCTTTTGATTGAATATCCGACAGGCACACGCATGGTGACCAATCTTTCTGCGGAGCTTATTCGAACCAAAGAAATAGTTGGCGCGATACCTGCCGGCGAGAGTGTTACAAAAATAGTCAAAGCCGTACTTTTTGGTGAAAAAGATAATATAAAAGATATTGCGGTGAGCGTGGACTACAAACCACAGGGCTCAAATTCTATTTTTACAAAAGATAAGCTATATCAAATTGCGATAAAGTCTTCGCCGGTACTTTTTTCAGTTGATTATCCAAAAGAAGTAAACAGCAATCAGCCAATGCAAATGACTGTGACCGTGACTTCAAATGCAAATACTATGATTCAAAATCTGCTCGTGACGGCGCAATACCCATTTGGTTTTTCTTTTGAAAGCGCTACACCAAAACCTTCTTTTGATACAAATGTGTGGAGTCTCGGCGACCTTGCACCAAAAGAAAAACGAGTGATAAAACTGTTTGGAAAAATGGAAGGACAAAATGACGAGGAAAAAACCTTTCGCTTTAATGCCGGTACCGCAAAGATAAACGACGAAAAAGTTATTGATGTTGATTTTGTGGCGACAGCGCAGTCTATCCTCATTAGAAAACCATTTTTTGATGTAACACTTGCTCTAAACAATAACAAAGACAAAGAGTATGTTGCAAAAATAGGTAATCAGATTGTTGGAAATGTTACTTGGATGAACAATCTACCATCTAGCATAAATGATGCTGTGCTTGAAGTGCGCCTCGGTGGCGGAGCGCTAGACCGCAACCGTATATCTAGTGACCGATTTGGTTTTTATCAATCAATCACAAATACAATCACTTGGGATAAAAGAACCTCAGACCTTTTAACAAAAGTTGAGCCGGGAGAAACTGGAAATTTTAGTTTTAATTTTTTTACACTACCCCTGACTTCTCAAACTCTAGCTTTGCTTAGAAATCCTGAGGTTACTTTAGATGTAAATATAAAAGGCATACGCTTGTCTGATACAGAGCCACCAGAACAGATAGCGTATTCTTTCTCAAAAAAAGTAAAAGTTAGCACCGAAGCTACTTTTAGTACGCGTATGGGGCACTCTATTGGCCCTTTTGAAAACAGGGGTACCTTGCCACCAAAGGCAGAAAAAGAGACGACTTATACCGTGTATTGGACACTTACCAACTCTTTCAACGACCTTACAAATGTATCTGTATCTGCGTCTTTGCCACCATATGTTTCTTGGCAGGATGTAAAAAGCCCTCTAGGCGACAGGTTGCTTTATGACCCAGTAACCAATAAAATCGTATGGGAGCCGGGAGAAATAAAAGCAGGAACAGGTTTCTCTCTCTCACCTAGAGAGGTTGCTTTCCAGCTTTCATTTTTACCAAGCTTGGGTCAGGTGGGTCTTACTCCGATTATCATAAATGATGCGACGTTTGTCGGCACAGACAAGTTTACAGGTGAAGTTATTTCTATATTACGCAGTTCGCTTTCAACAACAATCAGCACAGACCCAATATTTAACACTGGAGACGATACTGTGATAAAGTAATTTACTAAATACATTATGAAAAGAGAAGATGATAAAATGGAAAAAATAGTATCGCTCTGCAAACGCCGAGGTTTTATATATCAGGGCTCTGAGATCTATGGGGGACTTGCTGGTACTTGGGATTACGGTCCACTCGGAGTAAGTTTAAAAAACAATATAAAAAATCTTTGGTGGAAGCGTTTTGTCGGTGATCGGAGCGATATGTACGCAGTAGACACCGCTCTTTTGATGAACCCAAAAGTTTGGGAGACTAGCGGACATGTCGGTGGTTTTGCCGACCCTTTGGTAGAGTGCACAAAATGCAAAAGACGTTTTCGCATAGACCAGATAGAGATGGCAAAAAAATGTCTAGAGTGCAAAGGAGCGCTCGGTGAAGCAAGACAATTTAACATGATGTTTAAAACACAAGTGGGCGCAACAGAAGACGCTTCTTCTGTTGCGTATTTGCGACCAGAGACAGCGCAGGGAATGTTTGTAAATTTCAAAAATATTATTGATTCTTTTCATCCAAAACTTCCTTTTGGTCTTGCGCAGATAGGTAAAGCTTTTCGCAATGAAATAGCTCCGCGTGATTTTATTTTCCGCACACGAGAGTTTGAACAAATGGAAATAGAATATTTTGTGCACGAGAAAGATTGGGAAAAACAGTTTGAATATTGGAGAGGGGAAATGCTTGCGTGGATTGCAGATATTGGTTTGAACAAAAAAAATGTTCACGAGCTTGAAGTCAGCGGGGAAGACCTAGCTCACTATTCAAAGCGAACTATTGATTTTGAATTTGATTTTCCGTTTGGTAAAAAAGAGCTTTATGGTTTGGCATATCGCACAGATTTTGACCTTGCAAGTCATGCACAGGCAAGTGGTGTAGATATTTCATATTTTGATGACGAAACAAAAGAGCGCACAATACCGCACGTCATTGAGCCGTCTTTTGGTCTTGACCGCACAATACTCGCAGTACTTTCTGACGCGTATACCGAAGACGAGCTAGGTGGCGAGCCGAGAGTATTTTTAAAACTCGCTTCAAATATTGCGCCAGTAAAAGTTGCCGTATTTCCATTACTTAAAAACAAGCCAGCTCTCGTAGAAAAAGCGCGCGAAGTTTTTGCAATATTAAAAGTATCTCACAGCGCGGTGATATTTGATGACAACGGCAATATCGGCAAAAGATATCGTCGCCAAGATGAAATAGGCACACCTTATTGTGTCACTATAGACTTTGACACACTTGAAAACGATACAGTCACAGTGCGTCACCGAGATACTGGCGAGCAGACACGAGTAGCAATAAAAGATTTACAAAATGAAATTCAATAAACATACTTTAGAAAATGGACTTCGTATTATTACAATTCCAACAAAAGACAGCCCCGCAGTGACGGTGCTCGTCATGGTAGAAGCTGGTTCAAAATATGAAACAAAAGATATTACAGGTCTCTCACATTTTTTGGAGCATATGTGTTTTAAGGGCACAACAAAGCGCCCAAAAGCGATAGATATTAGTCGTGAGCTAGACAGTATCGGCGCGCAATACAACGCTTTTACAAGCCAAGAATACACAGGGTACTACGCAAAGTCTCACCCAAAACATTTGGACAAAACTCTGGATGTTATTTCAGATATGTACCTAAATCCGATTTTTGAAGAAAAAGAAATTGAAAAAGAAAAGGGTGTTATCGTAGAGGAAATCCATATGTATGAAGATATGCCTCATCGACATGTGCAGGATGTTTTTACCGAGCTTTTATACGGTGATCAGCCAGCGGGCTGGAATATTGCTGGTACAGTTGAAAGCGTTTTGTCTATGACACGCGACCATTTTGTAGATTATCGCGCAAAACATTATGTCGCGTCAGGCACTATTGTAGTTGTTGCTGGAAACTTTGATGAAAAAGAAACTTTAGAAAAAATAAAAAAACTTTTTGTTTTTTCTCAAGATAAAAAGTTTGAAAAAGTGCCAGTCGTAGAGTCACAAGACGCGCCAAGAATTTTAATTAAAGAAAAAAAGACAGACCAGACACATTTGGTAATCGGTGTGAGAGCTTTTGATACACACCACAAAGATATTCCGACACTGCGCGTACTGGATGCTGTACTCGGTGGCGGTATGAGCGCCAGACTCTTTCAAAAACTCCGAGATGAAATGGGGGTGGGGTATTATGTCAGGTCAAATGTAGATACTTCTACAGACCACGGCGCACTTTTTGTATCTACAGGTGTAGATGTAAAAAGAGTAAAAGAAGTGGTAGAAGCAATCATTACTGAATTCAAAAAACTTCGAGATGAAAAAGTGGGGGAAGACGAACTCCAAAAAGCCAAAGACTGTCTTACAGGTAATCTTTATTTAGATTTAGAGTCATCAGATGCAATAGCTGGATTTTATGCAATGCAAGATGTAATGCATGAGCCGATAAAGACTCCAGACGAGCTCTCAGAGAGTTTACAAAAAGTGACCGCTCTAGATGTACAGCGTGTCGCTCGCGAAATTTTTGTAAACAAAGGTTTAAACTTGGCGCTTATAGGTATTACCGAAAAAGAAGAATTAGAAAAGGCTCTTGTGTTATGATAAAAGAATGGAAAAAGGACAAAAAGACGTAACAATTCACATTAGTTCTGGTAGTATTATAAAAGTTATAGTCATCTCTCTGTTGTTTGTATTGATGTTTGTATTGCGAGATCTTTTACTCGTAGTGATTGCCGCGGTTGTTGTGGCTTCTGCTATAGGACCAGTGACAAAATGGTTTGTCGCACACAAAATTCCTAGGTTGCCGTCCGTAATGTTTATCTATTTCTCTATCGCTCTGCTTGTGACTGGTGCATTTTATTTTCTTATCATTCCGCTTATCAACGAAAGTTCGGGCTTCTTTTCTTCTCTACCAAAATATATAAACGAAAGCTCGATATCTATTCAGCAAAGTAGTTTTATTAAATCTACTCCAGTTTTTGAAAAAATATCCAGTGGTGTTTCTTTAGATTCTTTTGCTTTGCGCGCCACCGAAATTTTGCAAAGTTTTTCTGGTGGACTCTGGAACACTGTTAGTATTGTGTTTGGTGGACTTATAAGTTTTATTCTTATTATTATTCTTTCATTTTATCTTTCAGTACAAGATGACGGAGTAGGGAAGTTTTTGAAAATAATAAGTCCACGAAAGTACGAAGATTATATTATTGATTTGTGGAAGAGGGCAGAAATAAAAATCGGTCTTTGGATGCAGGGTCAGCTCATACTCGCTATCATTATCAGTGTTCTTGTTTATCTTGGTCTCTCTCTTTTGGGAGTAAAACACGCCTTACTTTTAGCCGTGCTCGCTGGTCTTTTTGAGCTTATCCCTCTTTTTGGCCCAATTCTCGCCGCTGTACCGGCTGTTTTGGTGTCGTTTGTAGATGGCGGTTTAACCTTCGCACTTATCATTGCTGGTTTTTATCTAATAATTCAGCAGTTTGAAAACCAGCTCATTTATCCTCTCGTAGTAAAAAAAGTGGTGGGTCTTTCTCCGATAGTTGTCATTCTGGCTCTTGTTGCTGGAGCACAGCTCGGTGGCTTTTTAGGCCTACTTTTGTCTGTACCTATCGCCGCGGTTTTGATGGAGTTTGTCAGCGATTTAGAGCACGACAAAAATCCAAAGGTAGAGTAATATATCCTTTATGAAAAATGTCTATATAACGACTACTTTACCTTATGTAAATTCTGATCCTCACATGGGACACGCTTTTGAGTTTGTGCATGCCGATATTTTTGCTAGATACAAAAAACTTTCTGGATTTAATGTTTTTTTCAATACAGGTACAGATGAACACGGACTAAAAGTTCATCGCAAAGCGTTAGAGCTCGGGCGAGACACACAGGAATACGTGGATGAGTACGCGCTACGTTTCAAAGGGCTTATACAAGCGCTCGGTCTGACTTCTGATATTAATTTTATCCGCACCACAGATGCTCATCACAAAGCATCCACGCAAGCTTTTTGGAAATTGTGCGCAGACAATGGTTTTATTTATAAGAAAAATTATAAAGTAAAATATTGCGTTGGTTGTGAGCTTGAAAAAACAGACTCAGAGCTCATAGACGGGAAGTGTGAATTCCACCGAACTTTAAACATTGAGACTATTGAAGAGGAAAATTATTTTTTCAAATTTAGTGAGTTTGGAGAAAAATTATTGAAACTATATGAAAGTCGCGAAGATTTTGTTGTGCCAGAGTCGCGTTTCAATGAAATAAAAGCGTTTGTCAGCAGAGGACTTGAGGATTTTAGTATTTCGCGTTTAGCATCAAAAATGCCGTGGGGAGTGCCAGTGCCAGATGATAAATCCCAAGTAATGTACGTTTGGTTTGATGCTTTGGTAAATTACGTTTCTGCTATTAGTTGGCCACAGGATATGGAAAAGTTTGAAAAATTTTGGCCTGTAATACAGTTTGCTGGCAAAGACAACCTGCGTCAGCAGTCTGCAATGTGGCAGGCAATGCTCATGGCTTGTGGTCTACCACCTTCACAACAAATAGTCATTCACGGATTTATTACCAGTGGTGGACACAAAATGTCAAAGACTACGGGGAATGTTATAAATCCATACGACATTATTGCAGAGTATGGCACTGATGCATTGCGATATTATATTGCTCGTGAAGTCCACCCGTTTGAAGATAGTGACTTTACGATTGAAAAGTTTAAAGAAAGTTATAATGCAAATCTTGCCAACGGCATTGGCAACCTCACAAGCCGTCTTTTAAAAATGACGACGACCTATGGCGTGGAGCTTTCTACCGAAGATAAAAAGATGGAATACTATGGAGAAAAAACTCCAGTATTAAATTTTGACGCTTTTGATATTCGCGCCGAAGCGGACGATATTTGGAAAGCTATCACTGACATTGATTCAGATATCCAGCGCACCGAGCCGTTTAAAAAAATAAAAACAAATGAAGAAGAGGCAAAGGCAGATCTCCACGACGCTCTTTTAGGTCTTTATAAAATAGCTCTTCGCCTCGCGCCGATAATGCCAGAAACTTCAGAAAAAATCCTCACCTGTATCCGCGAAAACAAAATGCCAGAAGCACCACTTTTTGTAAGAAAAGATTAAGATGCCGGATTTTATAGACACACATGCTCATGTAAATTTTGATGCGTACGACGCTGACCGCGATGAGGTAGTATCTCGTGCTATTTCACAAAATACGTGGTTTATAAATGTCGGCACCGATAAAAACACTTCGAGTTCTGCTGTGGCACTTGCAAACGCTCACAACAAAGGAGTTTTTGCTATTGTCGGCCAACACCCAGTGCAAGACACGGCAGAAAAGTTTGATTATGATTTTTATAAAAATCTAGCACAAGACAAAAAGGTTTTGGCGATAGGTGAGTGTGGTCTAGACTATTTACGTGCTGACAGAACCACAGCAAGTTCTCAGAAAGAAATTTTTGAAGCACAAATAGCGCTTGCTTTGGAACTCAACAAGCCACTAATGCTCCACATTCGCAACGCATACAAAGATGCGCTAGAAATTTTAAAAAAATATCCGAGCACGCGAGGAAATGTGCATTTTTTTGCAGGCACTTGGGAAGAAGCAAAAGGATTTCTTGATATTGGGTTTACACTTTCTTTTACAGGAGTTATTACCTTTGCTCGCGACTATGATGAAGTTATAAAAAACACACCGCTAGATATGATTTTGTCCGAAACAGACTGTCCATATGTTACGCCTGCACCTCATAGAGGCAAGCGAAACGAGCCAGTATTTGTGCAAGAAGTTGTCAAAAAAATAGCTGAAATAAAAGGTTTGGAGCTAGAAACGGTAAAAAAGGCCCTAATTTCAAACGCTTTTAGGGTTTTTGACTTTAGCTCTTCTTTATAATTATTTGACCTCAAATATGTTGCAATAACTATGCATATATGATAACCTGCGTAACATGTCTACAGTAGAAACAGTTACAAAAAGCGAGCAAAGCGAGTCTCTAGTTGTCTATGAGATTGGTTATCTATTGCTTCCAACAATATCCGAAGAAAAGCTGGGTGATAGCATCACAGCCCTTCGGTCTATAATTGAGGGAAAGAGTGGAGTGTTTATTGCAGATGGGGCGCCAACAATGCGACCACTTGCATACACTATCTCTAAAATTATTCAAACGAAGCGCCAAAAGTTTGATCATGCATATTTTGGTTGGGTAAAGTTTGAAGTAGATTCTGCACAGATTGCTCCAATAAAGAAAAGTATTGAAGCACTTGAGGATGTACTCCGAGCTCTATTTATCAAAACAGTGCGAGAAAGTACTCTCATGGCAAACAAGGTGATGGATCGTGAAGCAGAAAAGGCAAAAGCCGAATGGTCAGAAGAAGCTTCGGGCGAAACAAAAGCTCCTGCCGATGTAGAAGAAATAGATAAAAGTATTGAGGCGCTTGTAAACTAATTTCACTATGTATCTAAACAAAGCACTTGTTTTTGGAAATCTCACTCGCGACCCAGAAGTAAAATCATTGCCATCAGGCATTCAGGTCGCAACATTTAGCATCGCAACAAACAGAGTCTGGAAAGACAAAAATGGAGTGAAGCAAGAAAATGTTGATTATCACAACGTAGTAGTATTTGGAAGACAAGCAGAAATAGTCGGGCAGTATTTGAGAAAGGGTAGCTCAGCGCTAGTTGAAGGGCGAATGCAGACTAGAAGCTGGGACGCTCAGGACGGTACCAAAAAATACCGCACCGAGATAGTCGCCGACCGCATTCAGTTTGGTCCTCGCAAAGAAGGTGGCGGTGTGCCAAGTCAAAGCCAAGCAAAGAGCACAACAGAAGAGCCAGCCGGCGCTTCAAAAGAAGCTCTCGATACGATAGAGTACCCATCAGAAGAAATTAACCCAGACGATATACCATTTTAATAACAAAAATATGCAAAAACAATGTTTTTTTATCCAAAATAATATAAAGATAATCGACTACAAGGATGTGGATATTCTAAAGAAGTTCCTAAATCCTCACGGCCGAATTATGGCAAAAAAGCGCACAGGTGTGAGTTCAAAGTACCAGCGCCAGCTCGCTCTTGCAGTAAAACGCGCACGGTTTATGGCTTTGCTTCCTTTCGTTTCTAGATAAAGTTTAAGACAATA
>JBCLGW010000002.1:0-48294 GCA_039740835.1 Parcubacteria group bacterium
CGGCAGTTGATTACAAAGTTGGCACTAATCCATTTTCAGTTACTGCCGGAGATTTTGATAATGACAATAATTTAGATTTAGCCGTAGCAAATGAGGGTAGTAATAATGTCTCTATTCTTTTAGGCAATGGCAATGGCACTTTTAGGACGGCAGTTGATTATGGAGTTGGCAGTAGTCCACGATTAGTTACTGCTGGAGATTTTAATAATGATAATAAATTAGATTTAGCCACAGCAAATTTTAGTAATGATAATGTCTCTATCTTAATTGATATTCCCCTAAAGGAAATCATATCGGAACCATTACTTACTCAGCGGTCAGTGGTGACTCGGATTATAACGGTATTTCAATTAATAATGTCGTGGCTAACATCACAGACAATAGAGATTGTTGAATCTATAAAAAATACAATGTAGGTAGACCGACAGTAAACAGACTTTCCACTTTTATTTTTGGCAAAAATAGAGTATTCTCAAGAGCGTGTTAAAAAACAACGAAACAATATTGCGTTTTGAAAAACTCAGCTTTGATTATGGTCACAACAAGCCTATTTTAGATAATGTAGATTGCTCGGTACGGCGTGGGTCAAAGATAACAATAATGGGTCAAAATGGTGCCGGCAAAAGCACCATTTTTCAGCTGATTGTTGGTGGCGTAAAGCCGGAGTCTGGAAAGGTGATTAGACCGCCAGACCTCAGTATTGCTATTGGTCGCCAAGTTATACCTCGCGATGAGCTTGCTTTGACTGTACGAGAATTTTTCCAAAAAGCATTTACTGATGCAGAAAAAGCTGGCCTACGAAAAAGCGAGGGGCCTATTTATGATATTGATGTGCGTATTGATGATGTGCTTGAAGTTGTAAATCTCCACGCGCCTCACGAAAAAATTATAAAAACATTTTCTGGCGGTCAGCAAGCGCGCCTTCTCCTCGCATCTGCCCTTATTCAAAATCCCGATCTACTTTTACTCGATGAACCAACAAACAATCTGGACAAGGCAGGTATTGAACATCTCACTGATTTTTTGAAATCATATACAAAGACTGTGATTGTTATTTCCCATGCAGCCGATTTTCTAAACGCGTTTACCGATGGCGTGCTATACCTAGATATTTTTACAAAAAAACTTGAGCAATATGTCGGCAACTATTTTGATGTGATGGAGCAAATCACTGCGCGTGTAGAAAAAGAAAATCGTAAAAATGCACAACTCGCAAAAGAAATTCAGGAAAATAAAGACAAAGCCAACTTTTTTGCAAACAAAGGAGGACAAATGCGTATGGTGGCAAAACGAATGCGTGAAAAAGCCGAAGAGCTTGAGGATGAAAAAGTAGATACCAGACGCGAAGACAAAACAATTCGTCCTTTTACAATCCCTTGTCAAACAGAGCTTGTGGGTCCGATTGTGACTATTACTTCTTTTACTACGATGAACCCAAAGACGCATAAAGAGGTAAAACGCAAAGCCAACATTTCTTTGCGAAAAAAACAGCACTTACTTTTGCGTGGGCCAAATGGTATTGGCAAGACGACACTTCTTGAATCTATTGCGCACGCTACGGCGGAAGGTGTGACAATAATGCCCAATGTGAAAGTCGGATATTATCGGCAAGATTTTTCTACATTAAATTTTGAAGACACTGTGTACGACTCGCTCTTGCGCGTGATGGACAAGCAGATAGAACAAAATATGCGCACAGTTGCTGCAGGTTTTCTCATTACTGGGGATATGATAAACACAAAAATTGGCGATCTTTCTGAAGGTCAAAAAGGACTTGTCGCTTTTGCTCGTCTTGTTTTAGAAAAACCGGGGCTACTTATTTTGGACGAACCGACAAACCATATAAACTTTCGACACATTCCAATCATTGCCGACGCGCTCGATAAATATGAAGGCGCAATGATTTTGGTGAGCCACGTGCCAGATTTTGTAGAAAAAATTCGCATTGATGAGGTGCTAGATTTAGGGAAATAGATAATTTGAGATAATCTGGTGTATAATAAACCAATGATTAAATGGAACGAATATACGTGGTACTCAAAGATTTCTGCAATTTTTGTATTTTTGGCGATTTTTCCAATTTGGACTTTTTATATCGGAATGAAATATCAGGAAACGAAAACCGCCCTCTCCGAAGATAGGACTGTGAGAAGCGCTAGTTTTATTCATACAGAAAAAAAAGCTAACGGAGATTTTAAGAATGCAACATACACGATAAACGGCGTACCTATTACTTTGGAAAATGGAAAATCAGAAATGCCCATCACTCCAAACTCTGCTTCAAACATTGTCACACAATATTTTGGCAATGAAGTGATGGGGGATTTGAATGAAGATGGTCTAGACGACGTAGCTTTTATTTTAACTCAACAAACGGGTGGTAGTAGCACTTTTTATTATGTTGCTGTTGCATTTAATAATCAAAAATATTTTGTCGGCATAAATACTGTACTGCTCGGTGACCGCATCATTTTGCAAAATACAGAAATTCGTGACGGGCAGATTATTGTAAATTATTCAGATAGGGCTTTTGGTCAGCCAATGACCGTAAATCCAAGTATTGGAGTTTCAAAATATCTCACAGTGCTAGAGGGTAAGCTTGTAGAAAAAAGATAGACGGCGCGTTTTAATCTGACTTTGGCCAAGACTCTATCATGAGCAGGGTCTCTTTTTCTTTTGGGATATATGCCCAGATTTCTTCAGTCACAAAAGGCATAAATGGATGAAGTATTTTTATACTTTGAGTGAATATTGAAAGTATGGTGTGTTGGCGTGAAGTTTTTGCCTTCAGATCCTCGCCAGAAAAAATATTTTTACTTTCTTCTAGAATAACATCAGCAAAACGATGCCAAACATAATGATATATTTTTTCAGAGGCTAAATGAAAACGAAACTCATCAAAGTCTGAAGTGATATCTTTTGTGAGTTCGGCAAATTCAGCCATGAGCGCTTTGTCTGCATCAGTAGAAATTTTTGAATCATCAGCCGTAACACCTTCTGTATTTGAAAATATAAAACGCGCAACGTTCCAGACTTTGTTTGCAAAATTTTTGTAGCCCTTTATTTTATTTTCTGCGAGAGCAGTGTCGGAGCCGGGCGGATTGGAAACGACGAGTGCCATTCGCAAAGCGTCGGTGCCGTATTTTTCGGTCATATCTAGCGGATTGATAACATTTCCCTTGCTCTTGCTCATTTTTTTACCCTTGGCGTCGTTTACAAGTCCGTGCATATAAATATTTTTGAATGGCACATCACCTGCGAGATATAGGCCAAAAATAACCATCCGAGGAATCCATTTAAAAATCAGGTCGTAGCCAGTTTCCATTACATCAGTAGGATAGCGTTCTAAAAAATCTTTGCCGTCTGGAAAACCAAGTGCAATAAGTGGCCATTGCCCAGAAGAAAACCAAGTATCAAATGTATCTGTGTCGGCCACTATTTCGCCGTCACATTTTTGACACTTTACTGCAGTGTTTTCTAAATCAGGAAAACCATGTCCACATTTTGTGCAGATTTTTGCAGGGATTTTTATACCCCACACTATTTGTCGAGAAATATTCCAGTCGATAGGGTTGGACATCCAGTATGAAAATATTTTTCCATAATTTTCTGAGTAAAATGTCAGCTTGCCAGCATTGTACGCATCGAGAGCTTTGTCTGCGAGAGGTTTCATTTTCACATACCATTGTGGAAGTATTCGTGGCTCGATAGAAGTATTGCATTTGTAACAAGTCGGCACTGGATGCAAATAATCTTCTATTTTTTCAATAAGACCCATTGTCTGCAAATCTTCTACGACAAGTTTGCGCGCCTCGGCGATTTTCATACCAGCGTATTTGCCGGCTTTTTCATTGAGTTTACCAAACTGGTCAATGACTTCTACAGACGGCAGGTGGTGTCGTGTTGCCAGCTCAAAATCATTTTTGTCATGAGCGGGAGTGATTTTTAATGCACCAGTACCAAACTCGCGCTCAACTATTTCATCACCAACAACTTTCAGGGAGAGTTCGCCATTTGGATTTTGTACGGTGATGGTTGTGCCGACCAGACTTTTGTATCGCGGATCTTCTGGATGCACAGCCACAGCTACGTCACCAAAAATAGTTTCAGGGCGGACAGTCGCAACAGTGACAGGTCCGTATTTTATATAGTAGAGTTTGTCGTTTATTTCTTTCGTTTCCGTTTCAACATCTGAAAGAGAAGTTTGGTGTTTTGTGCACCAATTTACCATTCCATTACCGCGATATATGAGTCCATCGTCATACATTTTTTTGAAAGTTTCTCCGACGCGCAACACGACATCATTGTCCAAAGTAAATTTTTCTCGAGACCAATCGCAAGACGCGCCCATTTTACGCACCTGATTTTCCATCGTCGCTTTATTTTTTATCGTGAAATCATAGATTTCTTTGTAGAGCTCATCTCTGTCCATTTTAAAACGAGAGCGACCTTCTTTTTCTAGCTTTTTTTCGTACACTGTTTGCGTCTCAAAACCAGCATGGTCTGCGCCCGGTATCCAGAGCGCTTTGAAACCCTGCATACGCTTGTAGCGAGTCATAATGTCCTCTACGGTAATAAAAAGAGCGTGACCCACATGTAGGTCACCGTTGGCGTTTGGTGGAGGCATTATCATAGTAAACGGCTCTTTGTGGCGTGCAGGTAAATTGTCAGGATTAAAAAAACCAGACTGTTCCCAGACAGTGTAGATGCGGTCTTCGGTAGATTTTGGATCGTACGGCTTTGTAAATTTATCGTCCATATTCACAGCAGATTATAACACTTTTAGCGATATTTGAAACCTTTTTTGATATACTTTAAACACATGAAAAAACATTTGGATGGCGTACTTTTTTTAGTTAAAGATATTGCGATTATTGCAATCAGTGTTGTTGTCGCGGTGGAGCTTGTGCGTTTTGGAGTTATAAACAAAATTTTGGAGTCAATAGCGGGTTTTGAATTTATCGGAAGCTTTGTTGCGGGTATGTTTTTTACTTCGGTTTTTACAACAATACCATCTATAGCAACTCTCGGAGAGCTAGCTATTATGCGCCCAATTTTTCAGGTAGCATTTTTTGGTGCGCTCGGAGCTGTTGTCGGCGACCTTGTAATTTTCCGTTTTATCAGAGACCGTTTTTCTCTACATCTTTTGGAATTACTCAAACACGAAAGTTTGGTAAAAAGATTTAAGATTTTGATTCGGTTGAAATATTTTCGTTGGATGACATTTCTGGTGGGAGGACTCATCATTGCTTCACCTTTTCCAGACGAGCTCGCTATCAGTCTGCTTGGTTTTGCAAAAATGAAGACGCGTACTTTTTTGCTGGTGTCTTTTATTTTTAATTTTTTGGGAATACTTGTTATCAGCATTATCGCCAGAGCTCTTTAGTGTAGTCTTTACTACTCGTTTACAAAAAACCCTCCATCGTGGAGGGTTTTTTGTAAGATTTTTGTTTAACGTTTTTTAAAATCCAAGTTGTTTTAGAAATTCAGCTAGCTCTTCGCCCTTTATTTCCCGCGAGCTTCCATTGGGGAGTTTACCGAGCTCTATGTTCATGATGCGCACGCGTTCTAGGTCTGTTACTTCGTTAAAGAGAGCAACACACATTCGGCGGACTTGATGTTTTATACCTTCAGTGAGTATTACCCGAAAAAGATGCTCGTTTAAGACGCGTACTTTACATGGCCGTGTAGTGTCGTTGTCTATTTTTACACCAGCTTCCATTTTTTCTTTAAAATTGTTGCGGATTTTTTCACGAGTTTTTACAACATACTCTTTATCGTGCACATACTCGGGGTTTAAAAGTCTGTCGGTGATGCGTCCGTCGTTTGTTAAAATAATTAGTCCATGTGACTCTTTGTCTAGTCGTCCAACAGGGAAAACACCTTTGAGTTTCGATGCTTGTAATACGTCTTGTTCACCTTTTTGCGGAGAATGAGTAATGACGCCGATAGGTTTGTTGTATGCGTAATAAATATATTTTTTTGCCAAGCTTCCGCTCACACGCACATCTATAGTGTCGTTTTCAGTTATTTTGTCACCAAGCACCGCAAGTCGGCCATTTATAAAAACTCTTTTTTTCTTTATGAGTTCGTCACCACCTTTTCGGGTGGAGTATTTTTTCCAAGCGAGATATTTATTTATTCTCATTGGAAACAGTGGTTTTTCTATTTTTTGTATTTTAGGTTTCATTTTTTGAAATATAGCACACATTGACCGTATAAAACATAAGGGACCCCAAAAATCTCGGGGTCCCTGTGGGTGGACAAACTAATCGTGTCAGTTGGAGGAGCCACCCCCACCCCTTCTAATATGAGGTGATGACGTCTCACGACGCACCATTAGCGCGAGCTTGAGGCAAATTTCCTGCAGATTAAAAATCTGCACGAATTTGTACCGCGAGTACATCATGTGGTCTACAATCTTGATAAGACTGAGGTATTCCACAAGTAAGATTTTCCTGTCGCATAAAGCTCGCCTGAGAATCTCTCGAGCATCTTCTTGGTCGTACACCTCCCGACTTTCGCTCCCGTCGGAGAAACGAAAATAGCCGTGACACCCCTGACATTTCTGACACTCTGGACATCCCAGACAGCACACAAATTGTGCCGGAACCGGAACATCAATCTTTTCCTCAGCATCATTCCTTCCCATTTTTGACCTCCTTGTGGTTTGGGATTTTCGCTACCTTGACCTTGTAAAGAACAAATTACATTCGTTAGGTACTATACAGTAATTTACGTTATTGTCAACGTTTTTATGACTTTGTCTACGAAGCACTTGACTTTTTTTAAAGAATAGATTATAGTACCCGATGTAAGAGTTATCTACTAGAAGAACGTAAGAGATTATCTTTGTTCGCATAGGGGATTGCAATCTTACGTTTTATTCATAAGCCCAAAAAAAAATGGCTAAGAAGTTATATGTTGGTGGTATTTCATACAATACTACTGATCAAGGATTATCAGATGCATTCGCTAAAGCAGGAACAGTTGTTTCTGCGTCTATCATTACAGACAAGATGACAGGCCGATCAAAAGGCTTTGGATTCGTTGAAATGAATTCAGACGATGAAGCAAACGCTGCTATCGAAATGTACAACGGAAAGGATCTTGACGGACGAAACCTCACAGTAAACGAGGCTCGACCAAAAGAAGACCGACCACGAGGAAACTTCCGATAATTCATTATCGAAGTTCAATCACAAAAAAACCACCTTCGGGTGGTTTTTTTGTTTGGTAAGTTGTGTGTGAATATGTGAAGTAAAATATGAGAATCAATAAAAAACAGGCTTCGCAGGCGGGTAGCCGAGACGGAGCAAAAACACATCAGCGTTTTATGCGTACTGTTTTTTATTGATTCTCATATTTTACTTCATATATTCACAACACACATTGACAAAATACCCATTTTCTTATATTATTGACAAACATTATGCATACAAGTAAACAAAATAGCTCTGGGCCTAGAAAGTCATTTTCTCGGTCTGGACAATCATTTAGCAAAGGACGGAGCTCTGGCCCGTCTCGTTTTTCCCGTGGCGGAGCAAGTGGAGGTAGTAGACACCGAGCACCATCTCGAGGACGAGGAGGTCCACGCGGTGAACGCATCGACGTTTCTAAATTTATAAACAAAACAATAATCTCTGAAGAAATAGAGGTTTTTAAGCCAGAACACAAATTTATTGATTTTAAAATTAGCGACATACTAAAAAAGGCGATTGTTGCAAAAGGATATATTGACCCAACGCCGATTCAGGATCGTGCTATTCCGCATGTACTAAATGGTTCTGATTTAGTGGGTATTGCAAATACTGGTACTGGAAAAACCGCCGCTTTTCTTATTCCACTTATAAACAAAACACTACACAATCCGCGTGAGTCTGTGATGATTATCGTACCAACACGCGAGCTTGCTATTCAAATTGAACAAGAGTTGAAGGGTTTTACAAAAGGTATGAAAGTTTTTTCTGTTTGTTGTGTGGGAGGTGCGCCTATTGGCCCACAAATTCGTGAACTTAAATTTCACAATAATTTTATTATCGGTACACCAGGTCGTCTAAAAGACCTTATTGACCGAAAACTCATCCGCCTTGCAGATTTTAAATCAATCGTACTCGACGAAGCCGACAGAATGCTTGATATGGGATTTGTAAATGATATGCGTTTTGTGATGGCTGGTATGCCAAAAGACAGACAAACACTTTTCTTTTCTGCGACAATTTCACATGACATTGAAAAACTTATCGGAGAATTTTTGCGTGAGCCAGTGCGTATTTCTGTAAAAACTCGGGACACAGCTAAAAATGTAGAACAGGATATTGTGCGTGTAGATCGTGGTGGAAACAAACTAGAAATGCTTTACAAACTTTTGACACAAGAGGGTTTTAATAAGGTTCTCATTTTTGGACGCACAAAACACGGTGTAGAAAAACTTTCTGTAATGCTTGTAGAAAAAGGTTTCAAGGCCGAGTCTATTCACGGCGACAAAAATCATTCAAAACGACAAAAAGCTCTGAATTCTTTTAAAGCAAATGAGGTCAAGATTTTGGTAGCGACAGATGTGGCGGCGCGAGGTTTGGATATTTCTGACATTAGTCACGTTATAAACTTTGATTTGCCAGCGACATATGACGACTATGTGCACCGTATCGGCCGTACTGGACGCGGAAGTAAAAAGGGTAAAGCGCTAACATTTATCGAATAAAATGACAGTCAAACACAACATGAAAATTGCGTCTACAAAGACGTTTCAGAGTGCTGGAAAGTGGATAGAAAAGCCACGTATTTCAAACATATCTATTTGTAGTTGTGGAAATAAATATATAAAGACAAGAAAAAATCAGGAAGTTTGTGTAAGATGTTTGTATAAATAAATTTAAAAGAATAAAGGGCTAGTGTATGTCAGAGGAGAAAAAATCTAAAAAACTTGGCGAGTTTGAGTTTAAGTCAAAAACGCTTTCGTATGATGCCAACAAACCTCGCAATCGCGCGGACTATTTAAAATGGCTTACTGATGATGAGGTAAAAAAATATTTGGCACAGCGCAAACTAAACTACGGCATACTAATTGTAAATATGCTTTATGACAATAATGCTGGCAATATCGTGCGCTCTGCCAACGCTTTTGGCGCAAATGAAATTATTTTATACGGACACAAATCTTTTGACCGTCGCGCTAGTGTCGGTGCAGAGTTTTACGAACATTTTAGACATATAAAATTTGTAGAAGATTTGGAAGAAGTTTTTGCTCTATACGATATTGTTGTCGCAGTGGAAAACAACACAGACTCTGTAGCGCTCACAGATTTTGCGTGGGATAAAAAGAAAAAAACTTTGATAATTTTTGGCCAAGAGAGTGGGGGAATTCCTAAAGAGATTTTGGAAAAGTGTAATCACGTCGTGCATATAAATCAGCTCGGTAGTGTGCGTTCATTAAACGTGGCTGTTGCCGCCGGTATTGTGATGAATGACTATTGCACAAAAACTCAAAATTAAGTAAAATATAAAAACTGTACTACTTCATGGTGTTTAAAACACATCATGATTGCACCTAAAACTTGTCTGGAGCTTGAAAACGGCAATTCTTTTTCTGCTGTTGAAATCGTTCGCTCAGGTGATGATTTTCTTATAAAAACCAGTGCAACATATAAAAAAGCCAACACAAAAATAGAGGCAAAAGTAGATAGCACAACCCAAAAAGTTAATTCACAGCGACAGTTTTGAAAGATACTGGTACAATATTATTGTATGGAAAAAAAGAAAATAGTAATACTGGGCGCCGGCTTTGCTGGCATCAACACTTATGTTTCGCTTGTAAAGAAATTACAAAAAAATGAGGCGGATATTTTGTTTATAAATAAAACAAACTATTTTCTTTTTACCCCAATGCTTCATGAGCTTGCTACCGGAGGACTTGGTGATCATGAAGTAGTAGAGTCTGTGCGTCAAATAATCCACGGCACTTGTGCCGACATACTCGTCACACAAGTGGGTGAAATTGATTTTGAAAAAAAGACAGTACAGGTGACGGGTGGACGAGTGTCATACGACTATCTCGTTATTGCACTCGGTGCAACAACCAACTTTTGTGATATTCCGGGCGTAGAACAAAATTCTTTTGTTTTGAAAGATTTGGCAGACGCCATCAGACTACGCAATAATTTTATATCCACTTTTGAAAAAGCTTCACATATAGCAGATCAAGAGAAACGTAAAAAAATGCTTTCTTTTGTTGTGGTGGGTGCTGGTGCGACAGGTGTGGAGCTTGTCACTGAAATGGCTGATTTATTTTTCGAAACTTTTAGGAAATATTACAGAGGTCACATAAGCCCAGGTGATATTTCGATTATTCTTATAAACAAAGGACCAGATGTACTCACTGGTTTTGACAGATCAATGCAACAGCGTGCTCTACGCGTGATAATAGAAAAAGGTATTACTGTAATGTTGAACAAAGACGTATCTAGTATTACAAAATCAGCTGTACTTTTTACAGACGGTTCATTTTTAGACGCTTCTTGTGTTATTTGGACAGCGGGAGTAAAACCACATTCAATATCATTTTTACAACCAGTTGAACTCGATAGATCTGGTAGAATAGTCGTCGATGAATATTTACGAGTGAGAAACGCTGAGCATGTTTTTGCTCTTGGAGATGCCGCTTCTTTTATGGGAGCAGATGGACGGCCTCTACCAATGTTGGCTCAGGTAGCAACACAGCAGGGTCCTATCGCGGGTCATAACATAGTAGCTCATATACGCAAAATGCCTTTCAAGAGATTTGAGTATCATTCTAAAGGCAGTCTCGTGTCTCTCGGTCAGTGGCAAGGCGTAGGGAAAATCGGAGGTATTTTGTGGACGGGACCAATAAGCTGGCTTATTTGGCGCATAGTTTATTTGTTCAATTTTGCGTCTGTACCAAAGCGGTTAAAGATTGCAATAAGTTGGATTATAAATATGTTTTATCCACGCGATATTACAAAACCGTAACATTGTATGAAAAACAAAAATATAGCAAAACAGCATTAAACTGTGCACGTAAATTTCTGCTGAAATTTCGTTATGCTCGCGCCGAGCGCTCCGCAACACAGTTTAATGCTGTTTTGCTATATTTTTGTTTTTCTTAACCGTGTTTGTTTTTTAGTGGGTGCATATGTGCGGCGAGTCCAAAGGCCAAAGCTATTATCACTACATTTTTTATTATGTACTGACCCTCAAGTGTCGGCACAAATGGTGCTACCCACGTAATCGTCGGTAAAAGAATAAGAGGCATTACAGTAGTGATCATGTGAGGAATAAGCAAAAATATTGCGGTGCGCTCGTGTGATGGAATGAGGAAAAGTATTCCAATTATCATTTCATATACTCCCAAAACAATAATAAAATTTTGAAATGAAATAAACGGCATCGTGTTTGACAAAAGCTCGGCAACAAGTGGGTTTGCTGGGCTACTGTCAAAAATTTTTAATATTCCAAACCAGAAAAATATTGTGAACATTGAAAACCGCCCAACAACGTACTGATACTTTCTCAAAAAATGAATTAGTACTGTATCAAATGTATTTATCATGAAAACATTATACCACCTTTAAAAAATTTAGCTGTGCACAGGTCACAGTTTTTCGTATATAATATGGATTGTTCATAAATTTAAACTATGACTGCGAAAAAAATATGGATAAGTATCCTCTTTCTACTCGTACTGATTTTTGCGACTACTGGAGGATATAGATTTTGGAAACAAAACAAAATTTCTCAAGATACGGCTCAGCAGAAGGCGGTAGTAATAACCAACTTTTTTGTTGAAAAGCCGGATTTTGTAGTTACTGGTAGAAATCTTTCGGCTGTGGAAATATGGGCTATTCCTGTGAGCGAGGACACAAAAGAAGAAAATGATTTATTTATAGGAAAAGCAACACTCCGCACTAGCGTCAGTGCTGATGAAAAGTGGGCACTCTCAATACCAAGTCAGCCAATTTCTGTTATTAAAATATATGCAAAAGGATTTGATGGGGGCGGTAAAGAAGTCGCTCGCGCAACACTTGCGTTTGTGGGGGAGTCGGATATTTATTTAAATGTTTGGGGTCCTGTGACTGAGAATATTGTCGGTCTTGCTATCGGAGAACAACTCGTCTTTGGAGATTTGGAAATGACTTTTACAAAAATAGTGCAAGATAGTCGGTGTCCAAAAGACGCAGTGTGTGTGACAGCGGGAGATGTGACTGTTGAAGTAAGTGTTGTGACTCCTCGCAAAACTCAAAAATTACAAATTCAAAACTCAAAAAACCCAGTTTTGTTTGACGGATATTTTATAGAAGTAAATAATGTAGAGCCAATAAAAACTTCGGAAGAAATATCTAAAGATAAATACAGAGTGACTTTTATAGTATCTCGTGACGCAAAGTTGTAGTTTGTGTTTATATTCTTTCTATTGCGTCTATTTTAGAAGCGAGGATAAAATCATTTTCAGAAAGTCCACCGATGGAGTGTGTGGAAAGTTTAAATGTTACCTTATTCCAGCTGTGTATAGAAATGTCCGGATGATGCCCCTCATTTTCGGCAATTTCTGCTACTTTATTTACAAAATCCACCGCCCGTTTAAAATCTTTAAATTGTAAAGTTTTTTCCAAAAAAATATCCTCGACCATACTCCACTGGTCTAGCTCTTCTTTTAAATGTTTTGCTTCGATGCTAGAGAGTGCACCGTCTTTTTCTTCGCACGGTTTACATTTTTTGTCAGACAATTTTTCTTCATTCATATTATTCGTTGTTTCTTATCGGCGCATTTTTAATAATCTCTATTATTTCATTGTCATCGTCCGTGATTGTGTATAGATTTAAATCTGATTTATCTATAGTATCAATATCTAAAAGATATTTGTATATAAAATCTTCTAGCCCCTTCCAGTATTCTGAACCAACTAAAATCAGGGGCACCTTTTCAATTTTTTTAGTTTGAACGAGCGTAAGAATTTCAAAAAATTCATCCAGAGTACCAAAACCTCCGGGGAAAAATATGTATGCTTCGGCAGAAAAAGAAAGACAAACTTTTCTAATGAAAAAGTAGTATAAGTCTAAATGTTTTGTGAGATATGGATTTGTTTTTTGCGCGTGGGGGATTTTTATTGTTATTCCCAGAGATGTACCGCCCTGCTCAAATGCACCACGGTTTGCCGCTTCCATTATTCCCGGACCTCCGCCTGTAAGCACACCATAACCAAGCTCTTTTGATATCTTACCAGCCAAGTCGCGAGCCCTTTCATAATAAGGATGTCCTTCTTTAAATCTAGCAGAACCAAAAACAGTTACAGATTTTTCATAAGAAGCCAAAAATTCAAAGCCGTCAGTGAATTCTTTTTCTATGCGCGACACTCTTTCGACAGACGCCTTGCGTAGGTCTTTTAAAGTAATCGGACGGGAAGGTATTTTTGCAGAACTATCAATGTTTTCTTTCATGTTTACATGTACTAAGCTACATACTATAATAATTGTATTAGTAATTATTATATCACAATGAACAAACTTTCTAAAAATCAGTGGATAGCTACAGGTCTCGCACTCATCATCGTCGTTTGGTTTTTTTCGTCGAGCGACTTGATGACAGCGATGTTTAATAAAACAGATAACAGTGCACCGGCGCTAAATAATATAAAAATGACGCAAGATGAAACAGTGAATTCAGGTCCAACTTCAGGAATTAATATTGTAGACACGGTGGTAGGTACTGGTGCAGAAGCAGTTGCAGGAAAAACAGTTACAACTCATTACAAAGGAATGTTTCAGGATGGTAGGGTTTTTGATACATCAATAGGACGAGCGCCATTTTCTTTCCCTCTCGGTGCTGGTATTGTGATTCAGGGTTGGGACAAGGGTATTGCTGGAATGAAAGTTGGTGGAAAGCGAACACTTACAATTTCTTCTGATTTTGCTTATGGTCCAGCTGATATAAAAGATAACGCAGGAAATGTTGTTATCCCTGGTGGGTCAACACTTATATTTGAAGTTGAGCTTTTTGATGTAAAGGATGTAGTTTTGGATGTAAAGGATGTAGAGTAGGTTTTTTGTTTTCCCGCACATACGGAAAAGGTTGTCATTGTCTTTTAAATGTGGCATTATGTCGGGATGTCTGGACCTATAAAATTTACTATAGAAAACAAGTTGGAAGGCAAGCTTGGGCGAGCCGGCTTGCTAGAAACTCCTCACGGTACAATAGAGACGCCGTCTTTTGTCGCGGTAGGTACAAAGGCGACTGTAAAAGCTATCACGCCGGAAATGCTTTCTTCTCTCGGCGCGCAAGTAATGATTGCAAATACATACCATCTTTTTTTACAGCCCGGAGATGAGATTGTGAAAAAGGCCGGAGGACTCCATGATTTTATGAATTGGCACGGGCCGATGATGACAGACTCGGGTGGTTTTCAAGTTTTCTCTCTTGGCTCTGCTTATGGAAAAGGAATTAGTAAGGTCACAAAAGAAATAGACCCACAGCTCTTACTCAATGAAGCGCCAGAAGATCCAGACAAGCCAAAGATAGTAAGTATTGACCCAGATGGCGTAACATTCAAATCGCATCTCGACGGCACTTCATATTATTTAACACCAGAAAAATCTATAGAAATTCAACACAATCTCGGCGCAGATATTATTTTTGCTTTTGATGAATGTACATCTCCACTTGAGCCAGACCATTATCAGCGTGAGGCGCTAGACCGTACACATCGTTGGGCAAAAAGAAGTCTAGACTACCATCGCTCAAAAGAAAACAGCAAACATCAGGCACTTTTTGGTATTGTGCACGGCGGTCGCAGTGAAAAACTTCGCAAAGAAAGTGCGGAGGCAATAAAAGCTCTAGATTTTGACGGCTTTGGCATCGGTGGGTCTTTTTCAAAAGTAGATATGACTACTGCTGTGCAATGGGTAAATGAAATATTGCCAGAGGATAAGCCAAGACATCTACTAGGTATCGGTGAGCCAGAAGATTTATTTATGGGAGTTGAAAATGGAGTGGATCTTTTTGATTGTGTTGCGCCGACCAGAATGGCTCGCAACGGCACTATTTACACAAAGACCGGAAAAATAAATATGATGAACGCGCAGTACGTAGATGATTTTACGCCAATAGAAAAAGATTGCCCTTGTTATACTTGTAAAAATTATAAGAGAGCGTATCTATCACATTTGTTTCGCGCAAAAGAAATGTTGGCGGGCACTCTTGCGACAATTCACAACTTATATTTTATAATCAATCTTGTGCATAGTATGCGCATTGCTATTATTGACGGCACTTTTGATGATTTCAAAAAAGCATTTCTCGCGCGCTATACAGCTTAATTTTAAATGACAAAACAACTTTTCAAACTAAGTAGCGAGTTTAAGCCCGCGGGTGACCAGCCGAAAGCTATTAGCGCCCTTGTAAAGGGTCTAAAAAAAGGTATGCAACATCAGACTCTTTTTGGTGTGACTGGTTCTGGAAAAACTTTTACAATGGCAAATGTTATAGAGCAGATAAACAAACCCACGCTCGTCATCGCTCACAACAAAACTCTCGCCGCTCAGCTCGCTCAGGAATACAGAGAATTTTTTCCAGAAAATGCAGTGCACTATTTTGTTTCGTATTACGATTACTATCAGCCAGAAGCTTATATGCCAGCGTCTGATACTTATATTGAAAAAGAGGCACAGATAAATGAAGAAATAGACAGACTTCGTCATGCTTCGACACAAGCATTGCTTACGCGTAAAGATGTGATTATAGTGGCGTCGGTGTCTTGTATTTACAATCTCGGTAGTCCCGTGGAATACGAAAAAGTAAATATGAAGGTTTCAAAGGGCGCTCCAATATCGCGCGCAGATTTTATCCGAAAACTTATTGCAATACATTTTGAGCGTACTATCGCAGACCTTTCTCCAGGGCAGTTTCGAGCACTCGGCAACTCGGTAGAAATAATGCCAGTATCAGAAAAAGTTATTTATAAAATTGAAATTGACGGTGGTGTCATAGCATCTATTCAGAAAATCGACGCTATGACGCGACGCATCATAGCAGATATAGAAAACTTTTTCCTTTTTCCAGCAAAACATTTTATTACCGAAGGTCCACAAATCTCACGCGCATTTAAAGCGATAAAAAAAGAGCTCGATGCTCGGCTCAAAGAACTCACTCTGGGAGGTCATTTGCTCGAAGCAGAAAGATTAAAACGACGCACATCATATGACCTCGCTCTTATTCGTGAGATTGGATACTGCAATGGTATAGAAAATTATTCCCGACATTTTGCCGGAAAATCAGAGGGTGACCCGCCAGAAACATTACTTTCATATTTCCCGCACAATGCAGATGGCACACCAGATTTTTTGACGATTGTGGACGAGTCGCATGTGACCATTCCGCAAATAGGTGGAATGTATGCTGGCGACAAATCTAGAAAAGAAACTCTTGTGGAGCACGGTTTTCGTTTGCCATCAGCAAAAGACAATCGACCCCTTATGTTCAAAGAATTTGAAGAGCGCACTGGACAGGTTGTTTATACATCCGCAACTCCAAGCGTTTACGAAAAAGAACACAGTCAGCAGGTGGTAGAGCAAGTTATTCGTCCGACGGGTCTTATTGACCCAGTACTTTTAGTGCGACCAGTTGTAGAAAAAAAGGGTTACAAGGGGCAAATTTTTGATTTTATTATAGAAGCTGAAAAGGTGATAAAAAAAGGTCAGCGCGCTATTGCTACAACTTTGACCAAAAAAATGGCGGAGGATTTGAGCGAATATTTAAAAGAAAAGGGAATCAAGGCGACTTATTTGCATAGCGATATAAAAACCCTTGAAAGAATTGAAATTTTAACTAATTTTAGAAAAGGAGTTTTTGATGTTTTGGTTGGCGTAAACTTGCTTCGCGAAGGACTAGATTTACCTGAGGTTTCTTTTATTGGAATTTTAGACGCAGACAAAGAGGGTTTTTTACGTTCTCAAACATCACTCATTCAGATTATCGGTCGCGCTGCACGCAATGTGGATGGCGTGGTGATTCTTTATGCAGACAGACCCACAAAAGCCATAGATTTTGCTATTAGCGAGACCACTCGTCGTCGCACAATACAGTCTGCATACAACAAAAAACACGGCATCACTCCAAAAACAATTATTAAAAAAATTCAGGACATTACAGATCAGCTTCGTAGCGAACATGAAAAGACTGTAGCGACACTTCTGGCGCTAGATAAAAAATCTTTTGATAAAGATCCCCAAAAATTGATAAGACAAAAAGAGCGACAGATGGAGGGCGCAGTAAAAATCCTTGATTTTGAAACAGCCGCGATTTTGCGTGATGAAATCCGCGAACTCGAGACGCGTCTGGAAAAACAAAATATAGAAAAGTCTACGCCAGACCCCTTATCCACAAAAAAATAATTTTCTGTAATTTTAAATTGTGTTACACTTGATGGCATAGTATTTTATGCCAATTCGTCTAACCTACAACAATAAGTTTGAAGCAAACAAGTGGCTTGTGGCTGCACGCTGGTTTTATGCACCGGCTATTTTTTTCATAGGACTTCTTTCAAAACTCGATCCACTCGGCAACAATTTCTTTCCAGTTACAACAATGATGTTTTTGTTTTTCTCTTTTATTCTTGTAAATTTAGGGTTTTGGAAAATGTTGCGAAATATTGAGCTTCGCAACGACACAAAGTCGGTAGACAAACTCGCGCTATGGCAAATATTTTATGAGCTCGTATTCTTTTTAATAATTTTGCATTTTTCTGGTGGAGATCAAAGCATTGCGCGGATTTTCTTTTTTATTCCGATAGTTTCCTCAATAGTTCTTTTTGATGTTATTGGTTCTTTGGTAATAGCTTTTATTTCCACTATTTTTGTAAACGGTATTCTGGCTTTGGATTATTGGGGATATTTAAAAAATATTTACGGTTACACTGGTAGCGGAAGTTTTAGCTACGAAGAATTTTTATTCCGCCTAAGTTCCGCAGTGACATACTCCGCCGTATTTTTTATCGTCGGCGCACTCTCTGGATATCTTTCTTCTGTTATAAAAAGACGAGAAGCACAGCTCATTGAGGGCAAACGTAAAGCCCAGCTACAGTCCGAGCGACTGCGTCTTTTAAATAATGAATACAACAGCTATGCGCGTATGCTCGTGCGAAAAGATTTGGAGCTTCGCAAAGAAAACGAAAAAATCACACAGTTTGATAAAGAAAAGCTGGAGTTTGTTTCTACTGTGGCTCATCAGCTCCGCACACCAATTTCTGCAATAAAGTGGACGCTTGATATTTTGCTAAAAGAAGATGCGGGGACTTTATCTAGTGAACAGAAAGCTCTTGTGATGAAAGCATATGAAAGCAACGAACGCATTATAAACCTCATAAAGGATATGCTCGGTGTAGACCGTATTGAGTCTGGCAGTGTTGATTTCTCTTTTATGGAAATAAATTTTTCTGATTTGATAAAAAACATCACCGCAGAATTTCAATCTCAGATAGATCTAAAGGGAATAAAGCTCACTGTAAACATAGATCCAGAATTACCAAAGGTGCCTGTTGATCCGCAAAAAATGCGCGCTGTCTTCCAGAATCTTATTGAAAACGCTATAAAATATACCAACGACGAGATTACTATTGATCTAAAAAAAGACGGGGAAATGGCTAGAATAATTGTGCGAGACAATGGTATCGGTATTCCACAAACACAACACAATGATATTTTTAAACGCTTTTTCAGAGCCAACAATGTAACAAAGCGCGATCCAGATGGTTCAGGGCTCGGTCTTTTTATAGTGCGTTCTATTTTGCGCAGACACGGTGGAGATATTTCTTTTGAAAGTGAGGAGGGTAAAGGCACGACATTTAACTTAACAGTGCCATTGCGACGCTAGCCTTATTATTATACAATTAAGAGTAATACTATGACCAAGATTCTTATCATCGAGCAGGACGTCTTTTTCGGGGACATGCTCAGTCAAAGAATAAAAAAAGATGGCTTTGATACATTGGTTATTAGCAACGGCGTTGTGGCGCTCGAGCAAATGCACTTGTACAAACCAGATTTGATTTTGCTGGATATGGAGATTACAAATACCGACCCTAGAAAAATTTTGGAGGGAAAACAGTCGGACAAAGATTTAAAAGACATTCCAACAATAATAATCTCTCCCTCCGGTGATTTGAATGAAATACGACAGATTGTGGATTTGGGGGTCAAAGATTATCTTGTAAAGTCCCAACTCAATTTAGATGATCTCATTACAAAAATTCGAGGATATTTGATAAACACAAAACAGTCTGATGGTGAAGATGGTGCGCTCGTCGGTAAAAAAGTAATGTGGGTGGAGGACGATCAGTTTTTAAGCGACCTCATTTCCCGCAAACTCTCCAAACAAGGATGCAAACTTTTATACGCTCGTACCGGTGAAGATGCTCTCAAAATTTTGGAAACAGAAGTTCCCGACATTATTTTAATAGATATTTTACTTCCCGGAATAAGTGGTTTTGATGTCTTTGAACACATGAAGTCGGTGCCTCAGCTCAAAGATGTTCCAGTGATTATTCTTTCAAACCTCTCTCAACAAAGTCAGATAGACAGAGCAAAACAGCTCGGTGCGTCAAGATTTTTAATAAAAGCTACTATTGTGCTCGACGATTTAGTAAAAGAGATTATCACAGTTCTTGACGGTGTAAAAATATAATTGTGCATTTGGGCGATTGTTGATATAGTGCTTTTGTATAAACCCCCTAGTCTTTGACTGGGGGGCTATGCCACATATGTCACCAGAAGAAAAAAACAAAAAGGATTTGATAATAGTACGGGGGGCTCGGACTCACAACCTCAAAAATATCACTGTTGAAATACCGCGCAACACAATGACGGTTTTTACTGGCTTGTCTGGGTCGGGCAAATCATCTCTCGCTTTTGATACGATTTTTGCCGAAGGTCAGCGTAGGTACGTGGAGTCGCTTTCTTCGTATGCGCGACAGTTTTTACGACAAATGCAAAAGCCAGATGTAGACGAAATCGTTGGACTTTCTCCAGCTATTTCTATAGACCAAAAATCTCGCTCTTCAAACCCGCGTTCAACTGTCGCAACAATCACAGAAATCTATGATTATTTGCGTATTTTATACTCTCGTATTGGCCGACCATATTGTCTTGTTTGTGGACATGAGATAGAGCGACTTTCAAACGAAGAAATAAAAAATTTTATTCTAGAAAAAATAGAAGCGAAACAAAAAGAGATAAGTATCAAAAAACTTGGTCTACCTATATATGTAGAAATGTTTTCTCCATTGGTGCGTGGTAGAAAAGGCGAATATTACCAGCTTTTATATGATTTGCTAGGAAAGGGATATGGAGAGGTGCTTGTTGATGGTGTACGCAAAAAACTTCGCGACCAAATAATTTTGTCAAAAAATAAAAAGCACAATATTGACGTGATGGTTGACCAGATAAATATTGTTGATTTCAAAGAAAATAAAAAAGATGCGCTGGAGCGTCTCAGTGAAGGCCTAGAAAAGGCACTCGAAGAGTCGGACGGTTTGGTAAGAATAGTTTTTAGAGATATGTCTGTGGCTGAAGACCCAAAAAATCGCGAAGAGTTTTTGATGTCTTCAAAATTTTCTTGTCCTCGCGATGGATATTCATATCCAGAAATAGAGCCGAGACTTTTTTCTTTCAATTCTCCTTATGGGGCTTGTCCAGAGTGCAACGGTCTAGGAACAATGCATTTTTTCGGCAAAGAATCCTGCGCAAAATGTAAGGGCGCGCGCCTACGAGAAGAAGCTCTGCACGTATTTATCGGTGGAAAAAATATTGTGGAATATGTTGATATGTCTATCAGTGACGCCGATAGTTTTATAAAAAAACTAAAACTCACATCTCGCGAAAAAAGCATTTCAAAATTAGTGATAAAAGAAATAGAATCTCGCCTGCAGTTTATGATAAATGTGGGTATTGAGTATTTGTCACTTAGTCGTCGCGCGAACACTCTCTCTGGCGGTGAAGCTCAGCGTATTAGACTTGCTTCTCAGCTCGGCTCGGGTCTTGTGGGCGCTCTTTATGTGCTAGATGAGCCAACCATCGGTCTGCATTCTCGCGACAACAATCGCCTCATTGCGACACTTCTTTTACTGCGCGATCTCGGCAACACTATTATAGTGGTCGAGCATGACGAAGACACTATTTATTCTGCTGACTATATTGTAGATATTGGTCCGGGCGCTGGTGTGCATGGCGGACATATCGTTGTTTCTGGATACTTGGATAAATTACTTACAGCAAAGAAAAATGACAGTGGCTCTGTAACACTAGATTATTTACGCGGAGATAAAGTAATAAAGACACCAGAAAAAAGACGCGACGCACCAAAAGGTGAGCTGATGATTCGCGGTGGAAAAATATTTAATATAAAAAATCTAAATATAGATATTCCTCTCGGACGGCTTGTGGCTATTACTGGAGTTTCTGGTTCTGGAAAGTCTACTTTTATGTATGAGATTATTCATAAAAATCTGCAGGCGAGGTTTGATAGACGATATCGCTCTGCAGATGTTTACAATTGTGGGTCTTTCAAAGGCACAGAATATCTCGGTCGCTCAATACTTATAGACCAGTCACCGATAGGTCGTACTCCGCGTTCAAATCCCGCGACATACACAGGTGCTTTTACATTTGTTAGAGAGCTTTTTGCCGAAAGTGCCGAAGCGCGCGTGCGTGGCTGGAAAGCAAATCGTTTTTCTTTCAATGTAAAGGGCGGACGATGCGAAACATGTCAGGGCAACGGAATGATTGAAGTTGAAATGCATTTTTTGCCGACTGTATATGTGCCTTGTGATGTTTGTAACGGAAAAAGATTTACAAAAGAAACTCTAGAAGTAAAGTACAAGAAAAAAAGTATTTATGATGTGCTCTGTATGAATGTAGAAGAGGCGCTCGTATTTTTTGAAGATATTCCAGCGATTTATGACCGTTTAAAAACAATGGACGATGTGGGTCTAGGATATCTTGGGCTCGGACAATCTGCGACGACTCTTTCTGGGGGTGAAGCTCAGCGCGTAAAGATTTCTTCTGAGCTTTATCGTCCACATGTGCAAAAAACAATTTATCTTTTGGATGAGCCGACCATCGGTCTGCATTATGAAGATGTAAAAAAACTCATTGAAATTTTGCAAAAGCTTGTAAATAAAGGAAATACAGTGATGGTCATAGAGCATAACGTAGATATTATAAAAAATGCTGATTTTGTTATTGATATTGGTCCAGAAGGCGGACAGGGTGGCGGGCAAATAGTCGCAAAAGGTACTCCAGAAGAAGTCGCAAATAATCCAAAATCTTACACCGGTGTTTATTTAAAAAAGGCGTTGAAAAAGGGTTAGGTTAAAGGGTTAGACTAAAAAAAGCAAAGAAAAGCGTAAAGCGTAAAGAGCAAAGATCAAAGAGCAAATCAATGAATAAAGCTGATATTACAAAAAAACTTCCAACAGCTCCGGGCGTTTACTTTTTTAAAGACGCGCGGGAAAAAGTTTTGTATGTTGGAAAGGCTACTTCACTTCGCGATCGCGTGCAAAGTTATTTTAGTGCCGATATAACAAAAACTCGTGGCCCACTCATCCAAAAAATGCTCTCTCTATTTTCGCATGTTGATTTTATAAAAACAGACTCAGTCCTTGAGGCCATTATTTTAGAAGCGAATCTTATAAAAAAGTTTGACCCGCAGTACAACTCAAAAGAAAAAGACAACAAAAGTTTCAATTACGTTATTTTTACAAAAGATGATTTTCCGCAAGTGCGAGTAATGCGCGGACGCACTCTAGCTACAGCTTTTCCAAAAGAAAATATAAAATATGTTTTTGGGCCGTTTCCGCATGGCACTGTGCTAAAAGAAGCGATAAATATCGTCCGTAAAATTTTCCCATTTACAGATAAAAAGTGCGTGCCGGCGAGTGTGCAAATAAAAAAAGGCCCGCCAAAACCCTGTTTCAACAGACAAATAGGCCTTTGTCCGGGAGTTTGTACTGGAGAAGTAACAAAGAAAGATTACGCAAAGATGGTCAATCATCTGAAGTTGTTTTTTGAGGCAAAAAAGCCAGCCCTTTTACAAACTCTTCAAAAAGAGATGAAAAGTCTGGCAAAAACGCGCGAGTTTGAAAAAGCTGGTGAAATAAAAAAGACAATTTTCGCTTTAGGTCATATTCAAGATATTGCATTACTCAAAAACACAAAGGACAGAGACTTTCTCCGTAGCACAATCAATGGCACAATTTTACCAGACCAAAAATCTTTTCGCATAGAAGCATATGATGTTTCGCATTTACATGGTTCAAACATGGTCGGTGTAATGGTCGCGATAGTAGACGGCCAAGCAGAAAAATCCGAGTATAGAAAATTTAAAATAAAATTTAATACAGGTATTAATGATATTTCAGCGCTAAAAGAAATATTGCGTCGCCGACTTGGGCATGCAGAGTGGACACTGCCAAACCTTGTTGTGGTAGATGGAGCGCAAGCCCAGAGTAATGCCGCAAAAGAAATACTCAAAGAACTCGGTTTTGCAATAGACGTTGTATCAGTCGTAAAAGATGCTCAGCACAAAGCCCGCGCTATTATTGGCGAAAAAAGTCTAGTTTTAAAACACCGTCGCGACATACTTCTCGCCAACGCCGAGTCTCACCGTTTTGCTATCAAATATCATAGAGCTGTTAGACAAAACAATATTTTCTAAAAAATACTAGAGTGATATACTAAAACCATGAACAGCCCTAAAACAAAAATAAGAGTTGGGGTGTTGCGTGGCGGACCGTCCGACGAATACGAAGTTTCTCTCAAAACTGGTAGCAACATTCTCAAAGCTATGCCCGAGCACTATCACGCTCGCGATATTTTTATAGACAAAAAAGGTGATTGGCATTTAGACGGAATTGTAAAAAAACCAAACGCTATCATCCGCCACTTTGATGTTATTTTCAACGCACTTCACGGAAACTATGGCGAAGATGGAAAAGTTCAAAAACTTTTAGATGACCATGGTGTGCCATACACTGGCTCTGGTGCACTTGCGTCTGCTATTGGAATGAACAAATATTTATCAAAAAATGTTTATCGAGAAAACGGTTTGAAAACTCCGCATTATGAGCTCATTCGTCGCACCGACAATTCTCAGTCAATGATGTTTGGCGTGTATGCAAACTTACGCAAACCTCTAGTAGTAAAGCCAGCGACTTCAGGGTCATCGCTAGGAGTAACAGTAAACATCACCGATTTTGAACCTTTTTTGAAAGCGACAGAAGAAGCTTTCAAGTTTTCTGATTCTGTGTTGGTTGAAGAATTTATTCTAGGTAGGGAAGCGACCTGTGCTGTGATAGACAGCGCAAAAACAAAAGGTCACGCCTATGCGCTTGCTCCGATAGAAATAATCAAGCCCCAAGAAATCTGCCCCGGTAATTTTACTGAAAAAGAAACAAAAGAAATACAAGAAATGGCGATAAAAGCACACAAAGTACTCGGCCTGCGTCACTATTCTCGCTCTGATTTTATGGTCACCGACAAAGAAATTTATATTTTAGAAACAAATACTTTACCGGGTCTCACAGCAGAATCACTTTTGCCAAAGGCGCTTAAAGTCGCGAATTGTTCCACCTCTGATTTTATAGACCACGTCATTATTTTGGCGATGGGTAATAAGCTTTAGGTTTCTATGCAGTTTCTTGATTTTATACAGCTTTTTGCCTATAATTAATCCATCTATAATAATTGAAAATTATTAATAAAACTGGAAAAGAAAATGTTCAATATTAAAAAAATTATGTTTAAAAATTCAAAATCTGCAAAAGTTTTTGCAGGAGTTGTGGGATTCGCAATGGTAGTAGCTGCTTTTGGTGCAGTTGTTGCTCCTGTAAAGGCGCAAGTAACTAGCCCAACTGACCTAGCTTCTCTTATTGCTCTTATCGCTTCTCTGGAAGCTCAAATCGCAGCATTACAAGGTGTATCTCCATCTGTAAGAATGACAGGTTCAGTTCCAACAGCTCCTCTTACAATGGGTAGCTCAGGTGCTGAAGTTACAAAGCTACAAGATTTACTTATTTGGGAAGGGTTCGGACCAGCAGCTGGCGCGACTGGCTACTTTGGTCCACAGACAAAGGCAGCTCTTATGGCTTACCAAGCAGCAAACGGAATTTCTCCAGCTGTTGGTTACTACGGTTCAGTAACAGCGGCTAAGATTGCTTCTATGCTTGCGGGACTCGCTTTAGCAAACCCGGCTTGGAAAATGTATCAAAATGAGAAGTATATGTTTGAAGTAAACTATCCGATCAATTTGCAATTCAGCACCGCTTTAAATGTTGGCATGTGGGGAGGCGGTATTCCAGCAACCGACGAATCACGGTGGACAATTTTTGATCCACTACAGTTTGGGGTGTCTGAAATTGTGGGATTAAAGGAACCAATACGTTTTTCAGCCCAGCCAGAAAAGAATTTCATTGGTTATGAGAATTTGATAAATTTTAAGCGTCAGGGTTCGCGCGATAAAATTACTCCCTTCACGCTCGGAGATGCAAAAGGATTTATTAATCATAGCGACCTTTTTTCTACTAGAGAGGCGATGATGATATGGAAGAGTGGCTATGTGTTCCTGTTCCCGCTTGAATTTGGATATGTACTTGTTCCTGATTTATGCGGGCAGGATTGCCAGACGGCATACAATAATCTAAGTTTAACAGCTCAGCATATTATCTCAACTTTTAAATTTATTCGATAAGGGTCAAAGGAATTTTCTTTAGGTATACTTAAAGTCGCGAATTGTTCCACCTCTGATTTTATAGACCACGTCATTATTTTGGCTATGAGCAACAAGCTTTAGGTTTCTGTACAGTTTCTTGATTTTATACAGCTTTTTGCCTATAATTGAAAATCGTTGGTAAGAGTTGATAAGAGTAAGAGAGTAGCGGGCCCTTAGCTTAGTTGGTAGAGCGCCTCATTTGCAATGAGGAGGTCATCGGTTCGAATCCGATAGGGTCCACCAAACGAAACGTTTGCGAAATTAGAAATGCGGAAGAGGCAAAGTAAAAACTATTTTTGCGGGAGGAAAGGATTTTGCTTTGCCTCGGCTCTTTTTGTTGGTGGGATTTTGTATCCGTCGCGCAGGAGGGTGCGGGAGGAATGCGCGACGAATTCGTTTCTGGTTTTTCGCTGGATTTTTCGGCCAAATTATGGGAATATATCAATATAAGTTAAAAATAATAAAAAAGAAAAACGCCTAAACCTCGGCACTTTTTGCCGTAGGCACGGCAACCAAATTCCAAACCACGACAGTAAGCTCCTCATGGAGCGCTCATGGTTGGATCTGTAGCCGAAAGGTTATGGGATAGTCCGAAAGGGCTATCACTCGTGGGGAGCTTTCTGTTTCCCGTCGCGAGCGCCAAAACCCAACCACATGACCAAATTTAGATTTTTTTGTTTTGTACTAACGATCGTCATACTCGGCTTGATAGTTTTTGCATATTTATATTCCTCGCGTCAGGCGGTTTATTCTTCCGCAAAAACGCACCAAGTTGAGGTGGGTCAGGTAGCGGAATTTCAGCCGCGTCTTTTGTCGTGGTCGCAAGCGACATCGTCCGCAGAATGGCAACTGAGAGACTCGGCTGTTGGTTTTGTGTTCCAAAACAAAATGTGGACGATGGGCGGATTAAATGGAAACAAGGAGATTGATAGCAACCACACTGTCCACTATTGGGAAGCTCCGCATTTCAACGATATATGGACGAGTGAAAACGGCGCGCATTGGCAATTGGTAAAGGCACATGCGCAGTGGCCACCCAGACGATCCATGTCCGTTGTTTCGTTTCAAGACAAGTTATGGATGTTTGGTGGGTGGAGTTCGATTACCGGATACACGAGCGATATTTGGCAATCAGATGACGGTATCACTTGGACAAAAATTGTTTCGAAAGCTCTGTGGCCAGCCAGAGAAGGACAAACAACAGAAATATTTGATGGAAAGATTTGGATGATGGGAGGAGTGAATTATGACAGACGAGAAGTGAAAAACGATGTGTGGTATTCGGACGACGGACTTCTTTGGCATCAGGCCACGACAACAATCCCGTGGAGTCCCAGATGGGATCACGCCACCGCCGTTTTCAACGGAAAGATATTTCTCGTTGGCGGTATGAATTTATCAGACCAAACATTCAAGGATATTTGGTCGTCGTCTGATGGATTCCATTGGGAATTATTGACTGCTTCGCCACCGTGGCAGGATCGGCAAGGTCATTCTCTTGTCATATTCCATAACAAGCTGTGGATTATCGGAAGACTAAACGATAACGAAAGAGGAGGAGTAAACGATATTTGGTATTCCAATGATGGTACAACATGGCAAAAAACGGACGCCAATCCACCATGGGCAGGACGGGAGGATCATTCCGTTCTCATTTTTGACAATCGAATGTATGTGTTTGGCGGCATGGATGCAAATTGGCAATGGCGGAATGATGTCTGGTTTTCATCAAACTAAAATATGGATAAATTACCAAATAAAAAATTGCTTGCTCTCAGCGCTTTGTGTATCGGCGGCGTTCTACTTGTATTATTTATTTTATTGCTATCGAGCAAACTGCCGATTTTGAGTTTCGATAATCACAGTCAGCTTGCCCAAATTATCGCTATTGAAACCGACTTGCTGAAAAAATGGCAAGAAAATGGCTCACTTAAAAACAATCTCACATATAATTCGGAGGGCGGCGATGTTCGGCTACTTCAGCGAATGCTCTCGCAGGATGACGCGGCGTATCCAGAGAAAAAAATTACCGGATACTACGGAGATTTAACTAAACAAGCAGTGCGGAATTTTCAGAGAGAATACCGTCTTCCAGAGACAGGCACAGTTGATATGGCGACAAGAAAAAAACTGAATGAGATATTTTTGTCGCATCTCTGTCCCGAACCCGTCGCCATATATCCGGAATTTATGATGAAAAAAGTTGGAGTAAATTATCGTGTACCGTCGGATTACGTGCCACCTCTCTTGGTGGATATTTCGGCAAAAGTAAATACGGTTGGTATCGCGTGCCTTCGTAGAGATGTCGTGCCGCGTGTAGTGCAGATGTTTACTGACGCAAGAAATGACGGTGTAAAATTTATGATTACCTCCAGCTATCGCAAACTGGAAATACAAAAATATCTATACGACTTTTGGATACAAGTCGAAGGAGATAAGGCGATCAATGAAATCGCGGAACCCGGCCTGTCTGAACATCAGCTGGGAACTACAATTGACATCACTGATTCGTCAATAAATTTTGCGGGTGTTGATGATAGATTTGCAAACAGCAAAGGCGGAAAGTGGTTACAAGCAAACGCATATAAATATGGCTTCACGATGAGTTTTCCCAAGGGCAAACAAAACATAACAGGTTTTACCTATGAGCCATGGCACTGGCGTTTTTTGGGCGTTGAGACGGCCACGCGGTTGTATCAGCAGGATTTGACATACAACGAAACAAACCTTGCCTCCAATGACTTTCCTATCTTAAAAAACAACGTGGACGGATTGACACTTTCCGCAAATTCATTTATCTCGATTTCTGTTGCGAGCAACGGCAAGGAAAAAATCCTTATTGAAAAAAATAAAGAGCGACAGCTCCCGATAGCGAGTATTACCAAACTCATGGTCGCTCTAATTGCCTCGGAACAGCACAAGGCAGACGATATTATTACCATTTCGGAAGATGCGCTCACAGGCAAAGGAGTATCCGGTGTCTATACAGCAGGCGAGAGTTTTCTATTTTCGGACGCACTGTACCCGTTATTACTCGCTTCTCATAACGAGATTGCAAGCACGTTGGCGAAACAAAACGGCACAGCTAATTTTGTTAGTGCGATGAACAAAAAAGCAGTCACGCTCGGTATCACAGATACAGTCTATGTAAATCCGACAGGGCTCGATCCAATGGTTGGTAGCGAGACGATAAATCGCTCAACTGCCTTTGATATTTATAAACTAGCAAGGTACATTTCAGAAAATCGTCCTGATATTTTCTCAATAACTTCCCAAACGCAATACTATCTCATGGATTCCGAAGGAAACTTTATAGCGACCATCGAAAATACCAATAAACTTGTTGGACAGCGAGACAATCCGTTCCGCATAACTGGCAGCAAGACGGGAGAAACGCCGCGAGCAAAACAAAACCTTGTCATTGTAGCCGAGTCGCCATGCGGCGGCAAAATATTTAGCATTGTGCTTGGCTCGCAAAATAGTTTTAAAGATATGCAAAATCTGCTTTGGTATGTACATAATTCATTCGAGTGGAGCTGTTCTTCTTAGTCGCCGAAAAATCCAGTGCAAAATCAAAAAAGTATCCGCCGTGGATTCCTCCCTAAACCCCTCCTCCGCGCGGGAACCCAATCCGAATTTCCGCCAAAAAAATTAGTCTCGGTTTTGTGTTTTGTCCACGTGAAGAAGTTGTGGTAGTGTAAAGTAGTTAAAAATCTATTATACTCAAAGTAGGGTTGAGTTATAAATAATTATAAATACTATATGACTTTAATTCAAAAACTAGCATGGGTTTACGCAGTCCTTTTTGTGCTTGTAACAGTTACAGGATATGTGCCGGCCTTTAATGACGAGAATGGTAATTTATTCGGCTTATTTTCACTTCAATTTTATGACGACCTATTGCATCTTGCGTCCGGTATTTTGGCCGGAATAGCTGCATGGCTTTCATATCGCGCTTCTGTTTCCTACTTCAAAATTTTTGGTGTTCTGTATGGAATGGATGGTGTTGTAGGGTTACTAACAGGAAGTGGATACTTGGATCTTGGAATTTTTCTAAACGGCTCATTGGATATAGACTTGTGGACGAGAATTGCAGCTAACACACCTCATATATTGATTGGAGGATTTGCCACTTATATTGGTTTTGTTTTGAGTAAAAAATTTAATAATCAAACGGGGTTTTAAATTCAAAAAAATTTGAAAAAAATTCTCAACAAAATTCGGCATTCACGTATTGCCAAGGTCATCGTCTTGGTAATATTAGTTAGTGTTTTAATTAAATCTTACGAAACCCTGACAAGTCCAAAAGTTGCCTATCCGAAACTTGATGTATCTCAAATAAGTAAGTTTGAAGTGGAAAAAGTCAAAATTTCTGAACTACCGAAAGATGCAAAGGATAAAATACATTCTGAATTCCCAATTTATAGTTCAAGAAAAATAGAACAAACTTATTTAACACTACCAGAATGGTATCAGGTCTATAGTTATAACGAGTTCGGAGATTTCCTGCATGGTGGAGGAAGGCAGTCTGATTTTCCGTTTTTGAGATCCATAAAGAATTTTTGGAGTTATTATCGTGTTGCCATAGGAGAAAGTAAAGATGAAAAATTTAATTGGCAATACAATTTTGTTACTTGGGTTATTGGGGCAAACTTAACAATAGAATACTTTATTAAGTCGGTCTACGAAAATACGATAGGAACAATCACACAATTTATTGCAGGAAGCAGTACTGAGGCAGATAGATTTATCGCTAACTCTTGGAACAACTACGCAAAAAAGATGTATCAGACTACATGGTATCACTATCCTTATTTCGGTGACTTAAAAGGCATTTGGAAAGATACTTCTATTTTCAATAAACAATTTGTTAGAAATTTTGAAAGAAAAATTGCTTTTTCCATTTCATATTTAATAAAAGGCACTTACGCAAAAATTTGGCTCCTAGTAGCAGTTCAAAAAGAGGATCAGACTCTCAGTATCGTGTATGCCGAAAACAGACTCGTGCTAGAAGATAATGGAGTTAAAATTTTGAAAGAGTTATCAGATAATAAATATCTTATAGAAACCGAGAGATACGCAGGATTTAAAGAAGCCCTCATACGATTAATAGCTAAAGATGTAAGGTTTATAGAAATCCAAGGACACAATGTAATTGCACTTTCATATCTCTCAAATAAAAAATCGGAGCCGTTTCTAGACTCTAAAGATGTTGACATTTTAGATAAGAGAAAATTATTCTTTGAACCGAATAACTATACGCACAGAGTAACTTTGCGAGTTAAAACCCAAACGTTAAAAGAAGTAATTGACACCATAAATTTAAACGGAAATAAATTCGAAATGATTTATGATTTCTAAACTTCATGGAAAGCGAAATAAGTTTTTTTATTTTATCCTCGGTTTCGTTGTTTTACTTTTTTCTTGGTTATGGTTTGTGGATCTATTTCTTGAGAATGATGACGTATATGTGGTAGCTCCACAAAATACTCAATGGGTAGAGCTTGGTAAAAATAAAATCGCCTACCAGCATTTTCAATCCAATACAAACAAAAATGTAGTTTTAATTGGTGGCACAACCGCATGGAGTGGCGTTTGGAAAAATACAGTAGAAGATTTAAGGAACGAATATAATATATACACAATTGACCTGCCACCATTTGGATTTTCTGTTGTTGACAAGGAATATAAATATAATCTATCAAATCAAGCGGATCTAATTAATGAGTTCTTGGAGAAATTAGACATTAAAGACGTTGTTTTCGTGGCTCATTCATATGGAGCTGGCCCTTCAATGGAAGCAGTTTTAAGAAATCCTGACAATTATAGAAAGTTTGTTATTATTGATGGAGCAATTCATGTTGACAGAGAAGATAAGAAGACTATCGGGTTCATAAAAAAATTATTTAGCATCCCTACGTTTCGATATTTAATTTCAAGTGTTGCGTTACATCTGCCCGGATTTATGGAGGCATCCTTAAAATATCTAGTTTATGACAACAGCAAGGTAGATGATTTTTGGGTAGATATTTATAATCAGCCGTTAAGTGTAGAAAATCAAAGCCAGAAAATAGCCAAATGGTTTTATGATTTTGTTTTTGAAAATGGAGTAGGTCTTTCCAGTGAGGGAGTGAACTATAAAGATCTAAATGTTCCTGTTGCAATAATCTGGGGCAAGGAAGATACATTTACCCCACTCGAGCAGGGTTTATACTTGCAAAAAATTATTCCCAAAAACGAATTATTTATATTGGATAAAGTGGGGCACATTCCCATGATTGATGACCACGAGCATTATATTAAGGTGTTGAAAATTTTTTTGGAGTAAATATAAATGGAAACTTTAAAAAAAATAATTAAAAAGCCATTAGTAATTTCTATAATCGCGGTTGTGATTACGATTTTTGTGCTTGGAAAGAAAATCCAATACTACGCCGCCGATCCTGTTGGAGAAAAAGATTGTCTGCCAATTTTCCCAAGTTTTGCTGGCGACCCAATAAAACAAAATAGAATTGAAATGACGAGGTATGAGCTTTCTTGGACACAGAAGGGAGGATATATCAACGATGCAAGCTGCCTAAACAAAACTGCCGTGCACGGCATTGTTTCAGTAAAGAACGCAGACGAAATTAAAAGCGCTTTGATATTTGCAAAAGATGAAGATTTGAAAGTTTCCATTGCAGGAGTCAAGCATAGTATGGGCGGACACGCATTTTATAAGAACGCTTTGATTCTGGATATGACAAAGTTTAATCAAATGACTCTTAGTGAAGAAAGTAAAATATTAAACGTTCAGAGCGGTGCAACATGGCACGATATCCAAAACTTCCTTCATCCAAAATTTGCTGTCAAGGCTATGCAATCAACAGACATTTTTACTGTTGGTGGCTCTATTTCAGTCAATGCTCACGGGATGGATCACCATGCAGGGGCAGTTGCAAAAACCATTCGCTCCATGCGGGTGATGCTTTTTGATGGTTCGGTTAAAAATGTCAGTCGCACGGAGAATACGGAGCTATTTAACCTTGTAATCGGCGGCTACGGCCTTTTTGGGATAGTGTTAGATGTTGATTTAGAGATAATGGATAATGTTGTGTATCAATCTGAGCGAAAGATAATTGACTACAAAGAATTTCCGGATGTATTTAGTGGGGAAATTGCAAATGATGATAGTATCGGACTATTCTACAGTCATCTTTCCACGGCGCCGCAGTCGTTTTTGAAAGAAATGATTTTGTACACATATAAAAAAGTTGATGCGCCTGATGCAGAAATTCCTCCGCTTGGCGAGGTGAGTAGTATTAAGTTGCGAAGATTGATTTTTAATCTTGCCAAGAAAGGATCAATTCCCATGCGATTAAAGTGGTTTGCAGAAAAGTACATTGAACCTATGATTGAAAATTGCCCCGTTTCAAGAAATCAGGCCCTCACCGAGGGCGAGGCTTGTTTGGTATCACGAAACGAACCTATGCATGATTCTGTGCCGTATCTTCGCAATAATTTGAAAAATGACACCGACATTTTACATGAATACTTTATCCCTCGCGATCAGTTTGTTTCGTATGTTGATGGAATGAGAAAAATCATACTCGAAAATGATGTAAATCTTCTCAATGCTTCCGTGCGCATAGTGCACAAGGAAAATAACTTTTTGAATTATTCACCCAAAGATGCATTCTCTATTGTTTTATATTTAAATCAGACTACCGACGAGGAGGGTAATAATAAAATGCAGAAAGTTACGCAAGAGCTTATTGATTTGACTATTGCGCACGACGGACGATTCTTTTTGCCATATCAACTACACTATACAATAGAACAACTGGAAAAATCATATCCTGAATTTAGGTCATTCTTGGCAAAGAAAAAGCAGTATGATCCGCAGGAACGATTAACAAGCACATTTTACAAAAAATATTCTGCCGAAATTCAATAATCTACACTACCACAACTTCTTCACGTGGACAAAACACAAAAACAAAAATTAGCCGAGATTTCGCAAAACCGAGTCCATATTTGTATTGTGTTCCCCCCCACTTTCCATTTTGGAAAGCTCTTTACTTCGCATAGAGGCGCGTAGCGTGTGGGGAAACGCTAGCTCTTCATTTTTTCTTGGAAATAAGTTCGAGCAAATGCTACAATGACACCACCACAATGTGTGAATAACCACTCAAATTTTGGGTGGTTATTTCATTATTAATCTGAAAAATACAGCCTAATTTTGTGGTTCGAAAACCATTTTTCAGATCATAAACAATTCCTTCTGGGAAAACACGCTTTTGGAACCGAACACGAAGTTGCGGAGAACAATCAAACCATTGTCTCGCAATATTCTTTATAAAGTGTTCAGCATAAGTCAAAGGGGTCAGGTATTTTTTCCCCTATAAAATATGTTACGATTTTATCATGGCTAAATACTATAAATTAAATAAAAACGGCTATGTACTTAATAATGGCTCGCCTAAAAAAATCCAGAAAAAATGGATTGGTGCGATTGATGTGGTTAAAGATGCATGCTTGACACGCTACGGTAAAAAAGTTTCGGCTATTTATGTTGTAGGTTCTGTCGCGTCTGGCACAGCAGTAGATTATAAATCTGACTTAGATATGGACATTGTTTTAAATATTCCTAAAGATAAGTTATATAAAAGATATCGCGAAAATAGTAAGTGGCTTAATAAACTCAATCACAAAATTAAGAAACAGTTTCCATTTATTACATACGCTGATTCGACTCTTCTTAGTTTAGATGATATTTTTAAAAATAAACCATTCGTCGGCAACACAATCAAAGTTGAAAGTGTTTGTATATATGGAAAAGATATATCTTCTAAAATAGCAAACTTAAAGCCGGGACCAGGTATGCAAGTTAGCTTGCATATTCTTCCACGTTATCTAAAAACTACCAGAATGAGATTTTTACATTTAAAGGATAAGGAAATGATCAAAAAGCACTGTCATTGGATGACTAGGGTGCTTTTGCGTGCTGGTTTTGATTTGGTAATGCCAAAATTAAAAAAGTTCACAAAAGATCCTCTTATGTCTTATAGAGCATTTGCCAAATACTACCCAGATAAAGCAAAAGAAATGAAAGAGGTTTTAAATTTATCTTTAAAACCAAAAGCTAATGCAAAACTAATGATTAAAGTCATAGACGGAATTGGGAAATGGTTGATTTTAAAATCACAACTATAATTCTTTGAAAACCAGAGTTTCTTATAAATCTAACTACACGTTGAAAATTATGTTACAATAAAACCATATGGAAATTATTATATTTTTGGGCGGTATAGTTATTTTAGCTCTTGTGTTTAATCTTCGTTCGCGAATACAAACACTTGAACGATTTATTAAAAGTGGTGTGACAGAGCGTGCACCTGAACCAAGTTTTCAAACCAAGTCCACAATCACATCAGAGTCAGTGGTTGTACCTTATCAAATTATACCAGCTTCAGTTGGCCCAACTCCTTTTGATAAATTTATTAATTGGCTAAAAGATGATTGGCTTCTTAAGGTCGGTGCAATTTTGTTACTTATTGGATTTGGTTGGCTTACAACTTACGCATTTCTTAACAACTGGATTGGACCAAATGGCCGTATTGCTCTCGGTATTATAGCTGGAGCTCTATTTTTAATGCTTGGCTGGTGGAGAATAAAAAAGTATATTCATCAAGGTGGCGTCTTTCTTGTTCTCGGCTCAACAACAATTTTACTTACAATATTTGCGGCTCGTGAGATTTATGGTTTCTTTAGCCCATTTTCTGCCCTAGCTGTGATGTTTTTGAGCACCGCATTTGTTGCGTTTGTAAGTGTTAAATACAACAGTCGCGCACTTGCTTTAGCAAGCTTGATTCTTGCTGGTATTGCGCCCTTACTTACCAATTCTCCTACTGCTGATTATGTCGGTTTGTTCTCATATTTATTTGTCGTAACACTTGGTGTGGTTTGGGTTGTTGCACTTACAGGAAGGAGGGAGCTGACTACTGCGGCACTTATACTCATCACTTTTTACAGTTTACCTCACTTCACCCCTTTTACATCGGCAGATACAGGTGTGTTACTTTTGTTTGCTTATGCATTTTCGGCGCTGTTTTTTATTACTAATACCGCAGGTATTTTAAAACTGAAAGATAAGGAAATTGTTCCCGATCTCATAACAGCGGCTGGCAACGGACTATTTCTTTTATCTTGGATTATGTTTGTTGCACAAGATGAGTGGAAAAGCTTGATAATTTCTGCGTGGATGATTGTCTTTACAGTCGGAGCGTTTATGATATTTCGTATTACACAAAGACGAGAGCCACTTTATGTCTACGCTTGTGTCGGCATTGCTATGCTCGCTGCAGCAACTTCAGCTGAATTACGTGGTGCGACACTCACCATCGCATATACTATTGAAAGTGGACTAATTTCTTTTATCGCATATTTAATTCTTAAAGATATACGCATTGTCGCGCGTACTAGTCTGCTTTTAATAGGACCAATTCTTCTTTCTTTTGGAAGCATTATCGCTTCTACGTGGGACACTGGTGTTTTACACAAAGACTTTTTTGTTCTTTTTGTCCTAGGGCTGACACTACTTGTGCTTGGCCTATTTTTCTTTAATCGTGCTCGGGAAACTGTGAAAGAAGAGACGAAACAACTCAGCGCAATATTTTTGGTTGCCGGTTCACTATATGCTTGCGTACTATTATGGCTTTCTTTGCATGCATACTTTCAAAATGACAATAATGCGGTGATGATTTCTCTGGCGATTTATACAATAATTGGACTCATATTATATTTTTATGGACTTACAAAATACGAAAAAGGTTTGCGTATTTATGGTGGTGTAATTGTTGGCTTTGTGGTCGGTAGATTGCTTGTCTTTGATATTTGGGAAATGGATATGGCTGGTAAAATTGTTATCTTTTTCCTAATAGGTTCACTTTTGGTAAGCACGGCCTTTTTAGGAAAGAAAAAACAAAAGGTAGATTTACCCAATAATACCCAATAAAAATATGAAACAAAAAATAATACTTTTATTTCTTAGCTTTGTTTTTGTTGGTACATTAACAGCAAATGCACAGGAGTTACCACAAAACACTACATCTTCAGTCATCAACGCTTATCGTTTTTATAAAGACATTGATTCTATTTCAATAAAAGTACCGACAGTAGTTGAAATTCCTTTTGCTGATGAGTTTATTGAACGATTCAGCTTTGCTGTCCTCAATAAAGACACAAGCTCTTGGGAGCCACATTTTTTTAAACAAGAAACACTGGTCAACAAAACACCTGTGACGGTAAGCACAAGGCCAAACGTTGCCAGTGCAAGTCTTATGAATGATAACGATACTCAAACATATGCTGACTTTCCGTTACTAGAAAGCACACGGGGTATTGCTCAAATTATTTTATTGAGCGCAAATCAAATTACCGCCTCTTCACTTACCGTTTTACTTGATAGCAACGTTGTTTTGCCTAATTTTATAGAAATCAGTGCAGAGGTAGACGGTCAAGAAAGAATAGTTGTAGCTAGTCGGAGAATGGACCAACAAACCGTTAGTTTTCCACAAACAACTTCAAGTAGGTGGACAATCACATTTATATTTAGTCAGCCACTTCGCATAAGTGAACTACAGTTGCACCAAGATAACGCCTCAAAAAACAGCACACGTGCTATTCGATTTTTAGCACACCCTTCTCATTCTTACCGTATTTATTTTGACCCAGACAGAACAGTGTCTGCACCTGTTGGAGAAGCTGGTAATTTGATTTATGCAAAAGATTTTATTGTTATTTCCTCTGGTTCGTCTCAAAACAACCCAGATTACATTATCGCAGACGTAGACGGTGACGGCGTTTTGGACACCAGTGACAACTGTGTCTCTATTGCTAATTTAGACCAAAAAGATTTAAATAATAATGGTATAGGGGATGCGTGTGATGACTTTGACCAAGACGGTATTATTAATAATTTAGACAATTGTCTCAATAATCCCAACGTAAACCAAAAAGATATGGATAGCGACGGAATAGGCGATGTTTGTGATAAAATAGAGAGTAGAATAACAGAACGGTACACTTGGATTCCGTGGGTAGGTATCGGTTTTGCTGCACTTGTTTTAGTTAGCCTTCTTTTCTTAACAGCAAGATTAAAACCCACAAAAACCTCCGATTAATTTGGTAATTAGTTAGTGGTAAAATATACCTATGAAAATTTTAGGGTTTAGATTAAAAATTTACGAAGTCTCTTTTTTACTCTCGGGTTTGGCGATACTCATTTCTCTTCCTTGGATTGGTGGCTCGGGCTACAATCTGTGGATTTTTGCCAAGATTGCTTATTTTATAGGTGTTGTATTTTTTATTAGCGACGTAATGCGAGTGAAATGAGAAAGACTACTTTCTTATTTCCGAGCCGAGGAGCTAATATTGTACCCAGTTATATCGTTGATGTAATTTTCAAAAATAAATATGGAGTTTAATTTACCAGATTTTATCAGACTTTTAATACAGCTTTGCTTGGCGGTCGCCGGTGCTAGCGCTTTTTGGGGATATGTTTTAACCCAAAAGGCAAAAAGGAATCCAGACCATCAAGGTGAGTATAAAAGCATTGTTGAAATTGTGGCAAAGATTTTCGCCTTTTCATCCGCGCTCTTTTTGTTGTTTTGGGGTTTTGCCTCTTTTTTTATTTTTCAAGCCATAAGTTTTGCCCACGAAGGCATAAAACTCGACCCCACCAATGAATACATTCGTGCTGGTTTTTCAGTCAACCTCTTTTTTGTCGCTATTCTTTCTATTATTTTTTTGTTTTTCATAAATTATTTTATTTTCCACAAAACCAAATTTCATAAATTAGCTCCTAAATTTTTCTTTGTTCAGTTTTTACTTATTGCCATCATTATTTCAATTCAGGTCTGGAAAGGGTTTTTTGATAAAGAGCAGTTTTTCTTTATTCTTCACAACTTTCATTCAATTTTTACCCTAGCAAGCGTTGTCTTGATTGATATTCTTTACATGGTCACCTTCAAACGAAATGCCCTTAAACCGATTATTTATAATTTTTTCCCTTGGATAAGTGTTGGGATTTGGATCGGTCTGGGGCTTGATTTCGCGAGTGTCTTTTTGATTCTGCCGGAAGCTTTTATCTTAAGCCCCCAGTTCTTCTTTTCGCAAACAATCGTGGCTATTATAATTCTCAACGGAACACTGCTTTCAAATAGGGTGAATAATTATTTGCTGGACAGCTTAAAGCCAGTCGAAGTTAGACAATTCAAAGTCTCATTCAAAAAAATATTTCATTGGTCTGGTTCAATTTCCATTGTTTCTTGGCTGACCATATACTTTGTTGATTTTTTTGAGTTTAATGTGAGTTTTTTGGTTTTATTTTCAGCCTATCTCACATTTATATTTTTGGCCAGAGTTGTCCATGAGATTATTAATCGAAAATTTTTGGAAAATTCTTTTACTAAAGAAATCTTAAATTAAAATTATGAATTCACAAAAGTTCTATTCAAAAATTGCCGGATTTTATAACTTTGGACTTTGGATTATCGGATATAAAGGAGCAGTAAACTATGTTATGGAACAACTCCCACTTGCTATAAACGATTCATTCAAGGTATTGGACGTAGGTTGTGGAACGGGCCTGTATTCAATCGCTGTTTTAAAAAAATTTCCAAATTCTCAAATTGTCGCTTTTGATTTGAATAGCGAAATGGTCGAAGATATGAGACGAAACTTAAAGCAACAAAATTTAGAGGGCCGAGCGAGGGTTTTTGTTGGCGATGCTCTTGATAGTATTGCGGAGAAAAATGATTTTAAACTCATCATAACTGGTGGATTGCTAGAATATGTTGATATACAAAAAGCTGTTGTTAACCTCTCTCACTATTTGTGTGGCGGTGGATATTTTCTTAATTCGCCGGTTAAGAATAACATACTGGGCAACTTTATTGGAAAATTATCTGGATTTAAACCATATTCAAAACAAGTAAATATTTCTGTTTTCACGCAAAATGGATTTGAGTTACAGAAAATTATTAAACTACCCTTTAGATATTTCCCAATTTGTTTGGTAAAAGAAGCGCATCTCTTTATCTTTAAGAGAAAATAGTTAAAAATGAAGCAAAAAATATGCATCCAAAAATCAAAAAAATTATTCTTTACTTTTCCATCTTTGCCGTAAGTCTCATCGGGATAAGCTTTTTGGGCGCATGGCAGGTGACGCATCCGGCGCGTATTCTAAGCGGACTCACCCCAAAAGATTTTAATATGCCTTTTGAGGAAATTATGCTTACAACGAAAGATGGTATATCAATTGCCGGATGGTATGTTCCATCCTCCCCCAATGCTAAGGTGAGCAAGCCCGCACCTGCAATTATTATTCTGCATGGCTACCCTGCAGAAAAAGGTGATATGCTTTCCATTGCCAGCGCCCTCCACCCGGATTTTAATATTCTTTTGATTGACTTTCGCTATTTTGGAAAGTCGGGGGGTTCATTCACAACCCTCGGGACTAAAGAGCGTCTCGACCTAGAGACCGCCACGGATTTTCTCCAATCGCGCGGATTTAAAAAAGTCGGAGTCCTTGGATTTTCGCTGGGTGGCGCTACGGCAATTTTACAAGCCACACAAGACCCGAGAATTGTCGCCGTGGTTTCCTACGCATCATTTGCTGACTTAACACTTCTGGGTAAAGATATGTATAAATATCTTCCCGTGATTCGCACAGCCCTTGTTCCTCTCATGAAATTTTGGGTGAAATTATTATGGGGCGTTTATGCGACTCTCTCACCACAAAAAGTAGCACAAAATATGCAAACACCAATCCTCATAATTCACACCAAACAAGACGAACAAATACCATTTCACCACGCCGAACTTTTGAGAGAGGCCTTAAAAAACAATCAGCGTGCCGAATTCTACTTTTCGGAAACTGGTCGCCACGGAGAGCTATCGGCAGATTTTAACGAACGAGTAAAAAATTTCTTTTTGAAATATGCACCACTCTAGAGATAAAGATTTTAAACAAACTTAGGAAATAAAAACAGACAAATAACCATGCCCCAAACAACCATAAAAAAGAAATTAGTTTTACTAGCTGTCGTTATCACCGCAGTTTTGATTTTTTGGAGTTCTACAATGCTTCAGGATGAGTACAGGCAATTGATCGGGTTTTTTGAAAAAAATATCGCGGAGAGACCTATTTTTAGCATGGTTGTTTTTGTTATCTTAAATGTTTTATCGGTAATGTTTTTCTTTTTCTCCAGTGTCTGGTTGGTGCCGGTGGCCGTTTCGGTTTGGGGCAGTTTAATGACAACCCTGCTCTTGCTCGCCGGCTGGTTTTTGGGCGCAATCTTTTCCTACATTCTGGGTCGCTATACTGGCTATCCAATTTTAAAATACTTTATTCCGCTTCGAAAACTCGATTACTATCGCGATTTTTTCGCAAAAAATTCCTCCCTTCTTTTACTCTTTCTGGTGCGTTTTACCGTGCCTTCAGAAATACCAGGTTATGCCTTGGGGATTTTTCGTCTTAATTTTTTAAAGTATTTACTGATCACCGTTTTGGCGGAAATCCCTTATGCTTTTGTGACGGTATACGCTATTGGGGCGATTTTAAACAAAGATCCAATTGTTTTAAGCTCAATTATTTTTGCTTGGTTATTGGCCGTCATATTTCTGGCTAAAATATTTTACAAAAAATTTTCCATAAGTAATATATAGTTATGAATTATTTTAAATTTTTAAAGCTTGCCCTTTCGGATTATCGTATAGTTGGGGAGTTAATGCCGTCATCGCAGTATGTTATTCGCAAAATTTTAAGTCAGTTTAAACCAGAACATAGAATGGTTGTAGAGTACGGTGCTGGTGATGGTGTAATAACCAGGGAAATCCTGAAAAACTTGCCGACAAGTGGAAAAATAATTGCAATTGAACTTAATCATGATTTGTTGACCGAGCTAAAGAAAATTCGCGACCCACGTCTTGAGGTTTGGCAGGGGAATGTTTTAGAATTAAGCAAATCACTGCCAAAGTCAGATATTATTATCTCTGGAATCCCTTTTTCTTTGATTGATCGTGAAAAAAGACTGGAAATCATCCGTCAAACAGCTGATGCTCTTAATGAAGGAGGACTTTTTATTGCTTACCAGAATAGTCCAATTCTTTTAAAAACACTAAAGAAGTTTTTTTCTGAAACAAAAGTGCTCTTTGAGCCAAGAAATTTTCTGCCCTACTTCATTTTAATCGGTAAAAAATAAAAACATTATAATTTTATGAAAAGAAATGATTTTGAACAATTAGTCCGCAGATGCTTGGGAGAGCTTGTACTCACCGCTTTCAAAAGCTACAATATCTAATACAAGGTTTGTGTTCTACAAAACGGGTGTAGTACAAATATAATATGAACAAAACTTCATTTCACATTTTAAGAATAGGGTTGGCCATAACTTTTCTTTGGATTGGCGTTTTAATCTTTAAACAACCAGAGGCTTGGGGAGGATACCTTCAGCCGTGGGCCACGGACTTATTGCCCATACCAATAGCGCAAGCGATGATTGGGACGGCAATTTTAGATATCATGATTGGCGCTATGCTCTTGTTTAATGCATTCGTTTGGCCGGTGGCTCTAGTCGGCGCGATTCATTTAGTTAGTGTCCTTGTGGTAAGTGGTATTACAGAGATAACAGTCCGTGATATCGGAATTTTAGCGGCGACCGTGGCTTTAATGGCCGATTCTTTGCCGAAAACTTTTACTAATAAATTATGTCTTTATGAATAAAACAATTATTGTCATTATCGTTGTAGCCATTATTACTTTAGGCGGTTACTCCTTGCTAAGGAGTAACGAAACCTCGGCCCCGAGCTCAAATGTAGCACCACAACAACCGTCTCAAGAAACATCTCAAACACCACCAACACCAACTACTGAAGCCCCAGTTACGCAGGAAACGCCATTGGTCAATCAAAATGTAGTTACCTACAGCCAGTCTGGATTCTCGCCCAGTATTCTTCGCGTAAAGGTTGGGACGACAGTTGTTTTCAAAAATGGTCAGTCTGAGCCAATGTGGGTTGCTTCAAGTCCTCATCCGATTCACAACGATTATTCCGATTTTAACGCCAAGCGCGGATACGCAAAAAACGAAAGCTATTCTTTTACCTTTACCAAGCTGGGCACATGGAAGTATCACAATCACCTTAATCCTAGCAAAGTCAGCACAATCGTTGTTGAAAAATAATTGTTTCGCAGTGTTGATTTTGGTATACTAAAAACATATGGAAAATACATCTACAAATAACCAAACTCCTACGCACTACATCTGTCTCGGTGGATGCAGAGGTGTGTCAAAAGTACCCGGTGTGTGTGGTGCGCCTGATTGCGCGAGTCACATGCACGAGCTTGTGCCTTGCGACTGCACCGATGCTCAACACCACGATTTTAAAATTGGTATTATTCCTTCTTCAAATTTTCTACCCATGTGATCGGTGGACTCTCTCAAAATCAGATAATTTTTCATCGTATCCGTCCATGAGGTCGTTGAACTTTTACTTTCTGTGGGATATAGTAGTTTTATGAAAAGACGCAGGCCAAGCAATCGGCCAAAAGTGGTAATGGTCAGCGGAGGATTTGATCCGGTTCATATTGGGCACATCAGGCTTTTTAAAGATGCAAAGAAACTCGGTGACAAGCTAATCGTAGTTTTAAACAACGATCACTGGCTCAGAAAGAAAAAAGGCAAAGAATTTATGCTGGGCGTGGAACGTAAAGAGATTATCGAGGCGCTCGCTTGCGTGGATAAAGTAATATTGTCTATGCACCCCAAAGATCCAAAGTACATGAGTGTACACAAAGAGCTAAAGAAGCTCAAACCGCATATTTTTGCCAACGGGGGAGACAGAGACTTGAAAAATGCCCATGACCCGAAGTCTTCACTTTATAAAGAAATGCAAGTTTGCAAAAAATTAGGTACCAAGATGGTATATAATGTGGGTCGTGGGGGCAAAGTCCGGTCTTCATCGGAGTTGTTGAAAAATTATCATAAAAAATAAACTAAAATGAAACCACTTGATCAAATGTCAAAAAATGACATAAGAAGAATAAAAATGATTGTTTTTGATGTGGATGGAGTGATTGTCCCGCGTGGCACAAAAATAAAACAAGTAGGTCACACCACCACTTTTCACACCAAAGTAATAGCCCCAAAACAAATTGAACAAATCAAAAAACTTTACAAAAATGGATTCTTAATAAATATTTCCTCTGGTCGAGGTCTGTATATGCTCCAAGAAATGTTTCGCGAAATTCTTCCTTATATCAGTTTAACTTATGAATCTGGTAGTGCCACTTGGTATAAAGGAAAAATTTATCAGCATGTAAATAGTTTTTTTCAAACAAAAAATATTTTTCCAAAACTTCAAAAAATTGCTAGCAAAAACAAGGGAATAAAAGGCTTTGAGCCCAAAGAATTTATTATAACTTTGCACTGCAAAAAAAAGATAAAAAGCGTTGAGGATGTGGTGAAAAAAGAGAAAGGCCTTTGTACTAAATGGAATGGCGAAGCTTATGATGTTTTAATCAACAAGTATCAAACAAAAGCTATTGGCTTAAAGCATGTAATGAATATTTTTAAAATAAAAAAGGAAAATGTTATGGCTATTGGCGATAATTACAATGACCACGAATTACTCCAAGCAAGCGGAATGCCAATCTCAGCTGATAAAACAAGAGTAAATGGCCAGTTCTATGTTCCATTAAGAGGTAAGTTTCTTCCTGCAGATAAACTGATGCAGAAAATCCTGTCTTTTTAATGTATAATATAGTACTCATTATGAAGACGAATACGGCATAGTAATAGCAAAATAATTATGGCAAAAGTAACAAAACAAAAGAAAATAAAAGCCCCCAAGAAAATTCTAAAAAAGAAGATAACTCTTAAAAAGAAAATAGTTGTTTTAAAAGTTGTTGCCAAAAAGAAAGCGAAAAAAACTACCAAAATTCTTGAGCGCTTTGTGGGCAATCCTGTAATTTTTCCTGTTACTAGTACATATTGGGAATCAAAAGCGACATTCAATCCGACTGCCTTTATCAATAATGGCATAGTGCATTTGATTTACCGTGCCATAGGTTTGGGCGATATGTCTACCTTGGGATATGCCAGAAGTGATGACGGCTATAATATTTCCGAGCGATCCTTCAAGCCCATCTTTGCCCACAAGCATTCTCACTTTTCTCGCCCACCCCACGACTCTTTTTTTTATAGTTCTGGTGGCGGGGGCAATGGTGGAGCAGAAGATCCGCGTATTACAAAAATCGGCGATATGCTCTATATGACCTACACTGCTTTCAATGGCTGGGGTTCTGTACGTATTGGGCTCACCTCCATAACCTTGGAAGATTTTTTACATAAAAGATGGAATAAATGGAAACTCCCAGTGCTTATTTCGCCGCCGGGAGAAATTCATAAAAACTGGGTAATTTTCCCAGAGAAAATAAATGGCAAGTACGCTGTTTGGCACAGTTTTTCTCCTAAAATTCTTATTGATTATTTTGATTCTTTAAACGAACTTGACGGCACTAAATTTATCCAGAGCAATAATATTAGGCCAATAGACCCCAGTCGTACTTGGGATAGCTGGTTTAGGGGCATTGGTTCTGCTCCGATAAAAACAAAATACGGCTGGCTTGTTATTTATCATGCCATGGATCACCGAAATCCTGATCGATATAGAATGGGGGCACTAATTTTAGATTTAAAAGATCCCACTAAAATACTTTATCGTTCTAACAAACCAATTTTAGAGCCAAAATCTTTTTATGAAAATGAAGGGCTAAAGTGGGGCGTCGTGTATTCCTGTGGAGCCGTAGTAAAAGATGGAGATTTATTTGTGTATTATGGCGGAGCGGATATGGTTTGTGCTGTGGCTACTGCAAACTTGGATTTATTTTTAAAAGAGTTGATGTCGTCTGGTATTACTACCCTAAAGAAAGATAAAAATTAAAATGTTTGTCGTAAAAAGATTTGAGCACAATCCGATTTTAGTTCCAAATAGAGACCATTATTGGGAAAATTTTGCCGTGTTTAATCTGTGTCCTATAGTACACAACAAAACCACTTACGGGCTTTATCGGGCGATCTCGGCAGTAGATGCGCTTCGGAGCCAGCATCAAATCTCGGTTATTGGTATTGCCGAATCTAAAGACGGAGTACATTTCAGAAATAATTCTCAATTTATCACTCCAACAGAAGAATGGGACAAATTTGGTTGCGAAGATCCACGAGTCACATATTTTGAAGGTACTTTCTACACTTTTTACACAGCTATTTCCAAATATCCTTTTGAACCTAGCGGTATTAAAGTGGCCGTGGCACTTTCGCGTGATTTAAAGAAAGTGGATAAACAGCATTTGGTTACCCCTTTTAATGCTAAAGCTATGACCCTTTTTCCGGAACGGATAGGCGGAAAAATTGCGGTAATTTTTTCGGCTCATACTGATTCACTACCAGCTAAAATGGCAATTGCCACAGTAGACAAAATAGAAGATCTTTGGGATGTGAAATTTTGGGAAAACTGGGAAAAAAATATTGATGATTATGCAATTGATCCGCGACGTAATAAATATGACCATGTGGAAGTGGGAGCCCCTCCGATAAAAACAAAATACGGCTGGCTCTTAATCTATTCTCATATCCAAAATTATTTTGAAACACCAGAGCATCTGGATAGAATTTTCGGCGTGGAGGCACTTTTGCTTGATTTAGAGGATCCTAGGAAAATTATTGGTCGAACCCGCGGGCCATTACTTGTCCCAGAAGAGCCGTATGAACTTTCTGGTTTTGTGCCAAATGTCATTTTCCCAACTGGAGCAATTATAAAGAAAGACATACTCACTATCTATTATGGAGCAGCCGATATGACTGTTTGCTCGGCCAATGTTTCTTTTAATGATTTGATTGGAAGTATGTGTAAAGAACAGAGAGACCGTTTTTATTTCAAGCGTTTTGCCGGCAATCCAGTCATTACTCCAAAATCTGAAAATGTAAGTTCATGGGAAGCCAAAGCGACGTTTAATCCTGGAACGATAGATCTTGATGGTAAAACGCACATAGTTTATCGGGCACTTTCCAACGACAACACTTCTACTTTCGGTTATGCGGCCACCCAAAACGGTACAGACTTGGTAGAGCGTCTAGCTGAACCGATATATGTGCCACGTGAGGAATTTGAAAATAAAAAAATAAATAATGGGAATTCAGGTTGCGAGGATCCACGACTAACCAAAATCGGCAAAAATATTTACATCTGCTATACGGCTTTTGATGGCATTGGCCCACCCCGCGTGGCTATCTCATCTATCACCGAAAAAGATTTTCTCGCTCATAAATGGAAATGGGAAAAGCCGATGCTCATTACTCCGCAGGGTTTTGATGACAAGGATGCCTGTCTTTTTCCAAATAAGTTTCCTGCCGGCTACTTGGTTTTGCATCGCGTTGGTAATGAAATTTGCGGAGATTATTTAAAATCTTTAGACTTTAAAAATGAAACAGTAAAAAAATGCATTCGGATTATGGGTCCGCGGGTAAATAAGTGGGACAGCGCAAAAGTCGGCATCGCTGCGCCACCGCTAAAGACTAAATATGGCTGGCTTTTGATTTACCACGGAGTGTCAAAGAGCCACAGCACTTATCGATTGGGTGCAGTACTTTTAGACCTGAAAGATCCAGCGATAGTCCTTGCTCGCAGTACCGAGCCCATTTTTGAACCAGAAGAAGAATACGAAAAAGTTGGTATAGTAAACAATGTAGTTTTTCCTTGTGGTATGGCTGTACGAAAAGATTTACTTTATATATATTACGGCGGAGCAGATAAAGTCGTAGGAGTGGCTTCTATGGAGCTTGATATTATTTTAGATTCTCTCGTGCGTAGCATGAAATACTAAAGGTGTATGGAATTTGATTATACAGTCAATCTACCGACGTTTCCATTATTTCCGGTATGTGTCCGATTGTTTATTGATTTTTTAATATAATAGACATATGCAATCTTTCAAACAGGTAATAAAAAAAACAATAAAAGAAGTGCCGATACTGCCACTTGAGAGCACGATTTTTGACGCTAAAAAATTTCTAGCTGAAAAAATTTCCGCGCTGGAAACGATTAATTATTTTTATGTCGTTGATGGCGAAGGGAAATTAGTCGGAGTTTTTTCGATGAAAGAAATTTATAATCACCCTGATTCTTTTAAGGTCAAAAACCTGATGCAAACTAAAATTTTTAAAGTCCTGCCGGAGGCTCACCAAGAAGAGGCGGTGATATTGGCCTTGAAGCACAATTTTAAAGCCATTCCGGTGGTTGATAAAGATGAACATTTTTTGGGCGTTGTTCCATCAGATGTAATTTTAAATATTTTACATTCCGAGCATGTTGAGGATTTTCTAAAATCCGTTGGTCTGGTCGGGCAATTCACCAATCTTGAAACCAGTTCTTCTTGGGCCTTGGTCAAAGCGCGAATTCCTTGGCTCATTTTTGGACTGCTG
>JBCLGW010000003.1:0-44612 GCA_039740835.1 Parcubacteria group bacterium
ACCACCTCTATCTCTGTTCTGTCATGAGCAACTTTCAAAAATGCTCGTCCGATACGTCCCGCACCATTTATTGCAACTTTTATTTTTTTCATTATTACTTTCTTTTATCGTATAAGTCTTTTTATTATATCATCTTAAAAACTATTTTTCAGGAGCTACCGCGGGGGCTGGTTTATCTTTTTTTTGTGTTTGTGTTTGTATGAGCGTGAGAATCTACTTCATAGCTAGTGTTTTGCGCTTCAAAAAAGTTTACAAGCTCATACACGTCTGTCGCGGCGCTCATCCACTTTGCTGGATTTGTTACGTTATAATGTTTTGCGAGACCAAGCTCTTCGAGGCGTCGGTCCGCAACATATTGCACATACTGATTTACATAATCAGCGTTTAGGCCAAGTATTCCGTTTGGAAATAAATCCTTGTTGTAGGCATTTTCGAGATCTACTCCCTCGATGACGATATCGCGAATTTCATTTGCAAAATCTTCGGTCAAAAGTTCCTGATTTTCTTCAAGAATATTGTGAATCAAATTTATACCAAACTGCAAATGCAAACTTTCATCACGAATCACCCAGTTTATCATTGAGCCAAAATTGCGGAGCTGATTGCGTTGACGGAAAGAAAGTGCGACCATAAAACCACTGTAAAACCAAATACCCTCCATCACAATATTTGTTGCGACCAAGTTGCGAATAAAATCTTTTTTGCCATCAACAGTAGAAATGTCTAAAGTATCTTCTGTCATTCGCTTCATATATTTGTTTATATAATCCTCTTTTGCCACCATTGATGGCACCCGCAAATGTAGGTCAAAGATTTTTTCACGGTCAAAAGGAAAAGTTTCAAGCACATACTCAAAAGCCACACAGTGGTTTGCCTCTTCCCACATTTGTTTTGCGAGATACAAATGACACTCTGGAGATTTGAGGTATGGATAAATACCGAGTGCGATAGAGCGGTTGACGATAAGCTCGGCAGGATTAAAAAACGCCATCAAAAACTTTACAGCGTGTCTTTCGTCGTCTGTCATCTTTTCCCAATCTTCAAGATCTTCTTTTAAAGCAATCTCATGTGGAAACCATGTGTTTCTGACCGCCTGCTGGTATAAATCATACGCCCATTTGTATCTGAGCGGATGCAAATTCATGTCTTCTGGTGAAGCTTTTCCTAAAAGCATATTGGTATAAAATTACTCTAATAATTACTGACAACTGTCGCAAATGTTTGCATCGGCTGGATCTTCTGTTGTATGCAACTTAAACTCGCGCTTTGGCTCGCCTTGCGCCACCTCCTCTGTTTGTTTTTTCATTCCAAAACCAACAGAAACAAATGCTCGCGTTTCTGGTTTTATTGGTGCAAAAAAATCAGCAGGTGTCTCCTTTTTTTCTGCAACAACAGGAATCTCTTGTGTTGGTGTAAAAGCGTGCACGGCCTTGCCTAAAGGAAGAGGAGAAGTCACAGCTCCCACCGCAGCAAAAGCTGGCGTTGCAAGAGGGCTTGCTTTTGCAGTACCAACTCCAGCAAATCCAATCTTCCCTATTTTATGCGCCTTATTTACAGACACAGTACTTTGCTCTGCTGTGTGTCTCGGCTTCATGTGTAAATAGTATGTAGACTTTAAACCTTTTTCCCATGCACTCGTATAAATATTCATCGTCTCGTCTATGTCGCGTGTTTCAAGATACATATTTCTTGAAAGAGCTTGGTCAATCCATTTTTGTGCGCGTGCCGCGACTTCAACATATGCATACGGAGATGTTGTAAAAGAAGTTTTATAAACATCTTTAATATGTTGAGGAATTTCTGGAATATCTGAAATGTCACCTTGATATTCAATGATAGCGTCGCGTGTTTTTTCCCAAATTCCCATATTTTTTAAATCTTTCACAAGGTTGTGATTTATATCAAGATATTTTCCTGAAATTTTGTTTCTTGAAAAGACTTGCGCAAAACGAGGGTCAATACCCGGAGTTGTCGCTGCGACAAGACCGATGTTTGCGTTTGGTGCAACAGCCATGAGGGTCGCATTGCGTATTCCCTTTTTTACTTTTACTCGTAGCAAATCCCAATTTAAACCTTTGTGACGACTTTCTTTTGAAACGGTCAGTGGGATACCGCGGTCGTCTTCAAGTTTTTGCAAAGTATCAATAGGCACATTACCCTTTGACCATTCTGACCCAGCAAAGTTTGGATACGAGCCACGTTCTTGTGCGAGATTTGTACTCTCATCTATTGCCATGTATGAAATAAATTCAAAAATTCTGTCGGCAAAGTCCCATGCGTGCGGGCTGTCGTATGAAAGTCCAAGTCTCTCTATAGTATCTGAAAAACCCATCACTCCGAGTCCTATCGCGCGATTTTCTTTGTCTGATTTTATTGCTTCAGGAATCGGTAACTCATTTATATCTACCAAGTTGTCTAGTTGTCGCACTGCAAGGCGAATACTTTCTTCGAGTTTACCCCAGTTTACTTCTTTGTTGTTTATATGCGCAGAAAGATTTAAAGATGCAAGGTTGCAAACAGCGACATTGTCTTTGTCTTGTGGTAAACAAATCTCGGTACAGAGATTGGACATATGAATAGTACCGGTATTATTGTTTAAAGCTCGGAGATTTATAGGGTCCTTCCATGTAAGCCAAGGATGTGAGGTGGACTGTAATGCTACCAAAATATGTCGCATTTGCTCTTGAGCAGGTACTTTTTTAAAGGTTCGCATTTTGCCAGCTTCTGCCATTTCAGTATATTCTATGTATCGTTTACTAAATGCCTGACCGTAAAGCTCGCAGAGGTCTGGAGTTTCTTTTGGGTCAAACATATACCAATCATCACCAGACCGGACTCTTTTCATAAACTCATCTGAAAGATATGCCGCTGTGTTGGCTGTACGCATTCTCATATAGTCGTCTCCGGCATTGTGTTTCCAATCTATAAACTCGGGAAAGTCCAAGTGCCAATTTTCCATATAAAAACATAAAGCGCCTTTCTTTTTCCCTCCACGCTGGATTGCGCGGATAGCTGTATCAATAATTTTTGCAAAAGGAGTCGGGCCTGTGGATGTGCCGTTGTTGGTAATTAGTGGAGAGCCGGTAGCGCGAAGTTTTGTCATTGATGCGCCGATACCACCAGAACCTTTTGAAAGTTTCATCACATCAGCAACAGACTTTGCAATATGATCCATATCGTCGTGAATTTCCAAAAGAAAACAATTTGAAAGTGATGGCCGAGTAGTACCTGCGCCGAGATTTGTTGAGCCACCAGCGATATACTCGAGCTTTGACATCTTGTGATAAAACTTTTTTGCCATCGCTGTCGGATCACTTTCATTGTATGAAAGTCCCATCGCAACACGCATGAAAAAATACTGCGGTGTCTCGCGTGGAGTTTGATCAATATTTTTTAATACATAACGATTTAAAAGACTTGAGAGTCCTGCGTACTCAAAGAGCTCATCACGAGAAATATTTAATGTGTCAGAAAGTTCTTCAAGTTTAAACTTCTCTACCATGTTTGGGTGAAGTTTTTTTTCTTCAACTCCCTTTTTTATGAAAGAAATAAAGCCATCGCGATGTTTTTTCTTTAAACTTCCTTCTTGGTCTTTGTCATATTCACCGATGACCTTGCGATAAACTGTTTTGAGAAGTAGACGTGTCGCTACTTTGTCATAGTCAATGTCTTCTTTGACGTTTTGTAGTGCCGCGTTTATGGTTGCCTGATCTATTTCTTCTGTTGTGATGCCATCGTAGAGAGTTAGCTGAGTTTCGGTCGCTATTTGAGTCACCATACTTATCGGATCTAACATTCCTTTACATGCGCGCTCGATAGAACGATTGATTCTGTCCGCATTAAACGACTCGCGCGATCCATCTCTCTTTTTTATTGTGATACTCATACTAGATTTTGAAAATACTTTTTATCTGTGCGATGATAGATGGTGGTGGGATTAATAAAATTTCTTTTAGACTGTCATACCATTTTACATTAAAAGCCCGTCAGAAAAATGTGAATAGCGACCTTTTTTGGTGCCATGAAATAAAAAAAAGGTAATGTAAATAGACCTCCCTAAACAGCCTTGTGTAGCAAAACGATTTCCCTCTGTTTTTTGAAAAAAATAAAGAAAAAATAAAAAAATAATCAATTTTTACGTTAAAAGGGGCAGTTTTCTTGCGAAAACTGCCCCTTTGTAAAAAAACTCAATCTGATCTCTTTATGCCTGAAAACTTTTTCTGGGAAAAGTTTTTGCCGTACGATTTATTTTCAGTCTTTCCTTTTTCCACTTTATCTCTTGTGGAGAAAAAACTTTCACCTTGGACACCAATCCGAGCTTTTTTAGAGCAAGGATAAAATACCAAGTGAAGTCGATCTCGTACCAATACAAACCATGTCGCGCGCTACTCTGAAGCCCGTGATGGTTGTTATGCCATCCTTCGCCGAGACCCAACGCGCCAAAAAGTGCGTTGTTCCTACTATGGTCTTCAGTTTCAAAACGCCGAGTGCCCCAAAGATGACAAACAGAGTTGATACTCCACGTCACATGATGCACAAGACAAATCCTCACAAGTCCTCCCCAGAAAAATCCGAGCAATGCTCCCCACCAAGACATCGTAATGAGTCCGAGTATGAGCGCTGGCAAGACCAATCCGAGTGATACCCAGAGAAAAAAGTATTTGTCGACAAACACCAAAATCGGATCAAGTTTCAATGCTTTAATGTACTTTTCTTGTTGTGGTTGCTGGAAAGAAATAAGCCATCCGAGATGCGCGTGAAAAAATCCGCGAATCATTCCGACTACACCACCACCATGAAGATGTGGTGAGTGTGGGTCGCCCTCCGAATCAGAGTGCTCGTGATGAGCGCGATGATTTGAAACCCATCGCAAGAGCGGTCCTTCTACCGCCATTGAACCTGCGATTGCAAGTGCAAGACGAAGCGATGGAACAGCCTCAAAAGCTCTGTGCGTGAAAAGACGATGGAATCCCGTCGTCACCCCAAGCACCGTAAAGATATAAAACCCAGCAAGCATGTAAAGTGACGGCAGATTGACTCCCCAACCCCAAAGCGAGTAAACGCCAAAAATGGTTGCAAGAAATGGACCGATAATGATGAGAAGTGTCGCTGACTTCTCAAATCCACTTGGTCCGCGGACGACGTAAGTTGTCATGACAATTCTCCTAAAAGTTGTGTTCAGATCAGATGTGAAAGGACGCTTCGTCTACTATATCACAACAATGTCACCGACGCTTATATTATTTTTTTCTGTAAAACCGACGTTAAACTCTATTACATAGGGGGTAATAACTGCTGGCAAAAAAAACTCGGGAAAAGAGCTGGGCGTGGCGTTTTTTTGTATTTTCACAATACGCATATCTGTGCCAACCCAAACAATATCTATCGCAAATTTCATTTCTTTCATCCAAATACCCGCACGTTGTGGTTTATCAAAATAAAAAAGCAGTCCAGTGTCGCTAGGCAAGCCCTCCCTACCAGAAAGCCCTTTTATCCTACTTGCTTCTGTATCAGCTATTTCTACGGCTATATTTTTCCCGCCAATTTTTATAATTTTTTGAGAAGTTTCTGCTTTTGGTCTGGAGGCGTACGGTGCGACCGTTGGTTTATAAAAAACAAAAAGATAGACGGCTGTAGCGATTATAAAAAATGGCAAAAAAATACCGGCAAATTTTTTCATATTAAATAGAGTGCTGTGTTTTCTCGGTTTGCTCGGTTTGCTCGGTTTGCTCGGTTTGCTCGGTTTTTTCGTCTTGTCTTTTTAGTATATTATCTTCTTCTTTTGGGTCAAGCGTCAAGCAAACAGAATTTATACAATACCTCTGCCCAGTGTGTGTCGGGCCGTCTGGAAAAACGTGTCCGAGATGTGCGCCACATTTTTTACAGAGCACTTCGGTGCGATGCATTCCAAATTCTAAATCATCACGAGTCTCTACGTGTTCATTTGAAATCACATCATCAAAACTCGGCCAGCCCGTACCAGAGTCAAACTTTGTATCAGAAGAAAAAAGCTCTGCACCACATCCCGCACATTTATATACTCCTTTTTCTTTTGAGTTTACATATTTTCCAGAAAAAGGTGACTCTGTAAATTTTTCACGCATCACTTTGTACTGCTCGGGAGTGAGTTCCTTTTGCCAATCTTCATTTGTTTTTTGAATGATGTCTGACATACGAAAATATTGATGCTCTTATTATACCAATTTATCGAGGTTTTTTGTACCTAATTAATCAACCAAAAATTCTCCCGACTGATGTCCCCAAAGAATTGCGTAAAGCCCTTTTTGCTTTACAAGCTCATCGTGTGTGCCGTCTTGCACAACTTTTCCGTCATTCAAAACTATTATTCTGTCCAAATGCTTTATCGTAGACAAACGATGAGCGATAACAAGCGCCGTTTTGTCTTTCATCAATTCTTTCAAACCCTCTTGAATATATTTTTCTGATTCTGAATCCAAAGCACTCGTCGCTTCATCCAGCACAAGTATCGGAGCGTGTTTCAAGATAGCGCGAGCGATAGCGATTCTTTGTCTCTGTCCGCCACTGAGTTTTATTCCTCTCTCGCCCACAAGTGTCTGATATCCTTTTGGTAATTTTTCTATAAACTCTGTGGCTCTCGCTAGTCGCGCCGCCTCCATCACCTGCGCCTCTGTCGCATTTTCATCTCCATATGCAATATTTTCAAAAAGTGTGCGGTGAAAAAGTAGGGGCTCTTGTGGTACATATGCGATAGCGTCGCGTAAAGATTTTTGCGAAACCTTGCCAATATCCTGACCGTCTATTTTTATACTTCCAGAATCAAGGTTGATAAATCTAAGCAAAAGTTTTGTAATCGTAGTTTTTCCTCCACCACTTGGACCGACAAGACCCACCCTTTGATTACTTTTTATATCTAAATTAAAACCATTTAAAAATAAATTATTACTTTCTTTTCCGTATTTAAAATCAATATTTTCAAATGAAATTTGGGCTTTGATTACATGAAGAGTTCCCGCAGACACAACATCTTCTACAGCGGGCGGATCAATTGTAAGCTGAGTAAACTCTGCAGATTCGCTAATCGCTGATTCTATATGCTTATAAACTCCGTTCATCTGCCAAAACATACCCGAGATATTTGTGTAGTATGAAAAAACAACGACCAGAGTACCTGCAGGCAGTCCCAATGTATGTGCAAAAAATATAGCTGACACCAAACCAATGATGTTGGTGAACACATATATTGGAGACATCACCATATCAAAACGCAAATTTTGATAGTCGGCGGCTTTTTTGTAATGCATAGAATAATCATCAACATGTTCTTTAAAATTTTTGTTTTCAATTTTTTCTTTTGCAAAAGATTTTATTACTAAAATATTTGTAAGAGAATCTGAAAGTCTACCCACAAGCTTACTGCTAGATTCATGTCTCAAAGCAACAAGCTTGGAGCGTCTACGAACAATAGGTATTCCGACAGTCAAAGAGACCGCGATACAACTCAAAAGAAGTATCGGAATAACCGGAGAGTATTGCCACAAAACTATAGAAGCAAAAATGATAGGGATAATGCTTGTGACAACATTGAAAACAACAGTATCTGTAAGTGTTTCAAATCCTCGTACATAGCCACCAGCTTTTTTTGTAAGTGAACCGACAAAATTATTCGAAAAAAAATCATAGTCACGGGCGGTAAGAGTATTAAATGCTTCCATGTATAAATTTTTTTGTGCGCATGTTTCAAGTCTAATCACAAAATGCATAGCGATACGCCAAAATATTTCACCTACCAACCAAACAGAAGCAAACAAGATTACATACGGACCGACTGATGAAACAGAAATTTCTCCTCCCGCAGAGAATGTGTTAATGAGCTTTGCAATGATAAGTGGTGGTACAAATAAAATAAGCGTCGTGCCTATGGCAGGCAAGAAAAAAGAAATGGCTGTGTGTGTCGGATAAAGCTTGTACTGTTTCCAATATTGCCTCAGCACACGAAATACCGCTTCACGCGTTATAAGTTTTTTATCCATATAGTTAAAGACGAAGTTATTACTCTGTTGTTACACCCTCAAAATGCTCGTTGTCTTTTTCTGCATCAGCTTTGGTTTTGTGAATTACTTTGTCGCGATGATGTGGAGGTGTATATATAGTATAGAGTTTCATCGAGTCTGCACCAGTATTTATGATATTGTGCTTTACGCCCGCAGGTACGAGGATAGCACTGCCGTCTGCAATATCGTGCGGAATGTCATTTAAAATCGCTTTGCCAGTACCCCGCTCCACGCGCAAAAATTGGTCTACGTCGTGTACTTCCTCGCCAATTTCCTCTCCAGACACAAGCGACATAAGCACAAGCTGAGAATTTTTGCTCGTATAAAGCACCTCACGAAAATTATTATTTTCTAGGGCGAGCTTTTCGATATTTGAGACGTGGCCTTTCATATATTATAGTATATCACTGAGTAAAATATTTTCGGAGACTAAAGCGACGAGACGAGGCGTTTCCTATTTGAGTTTAGTGCAATCCCATTTGATAATCATACAAACCCTTATAAACACCACCTTCAGATTTAATCAGGTCATCATGTCGTCCTTCTTCTACAATTTTGCCATCTTCAAAAACAAGAATCCGATCGGCTTTTCGAACTGTGCTTAGTCGATGAGCAATTATAAAAGTTGTCCTGCCTCGCATTAGTTCTTCAAATGATATAGCAATAAATTGTTCAGTTTCTGCGTCAAGCGCACTCGTTGGCTCGTCAAGAATCAAAATTGCTGGATTTCTTAAAATAGCTCTTGCAATCGCAATTCGTTGTTTTTGACCAACTGACAATTTTATACCTCGTTCACCAACAAGCTGTTCATATTTTTCTGGAAGTTTCTCAATAAACTCATGAGCGTGTGCTTTTTTTGCCGCTTCAACAACCTCTTGATTTGTGGCATCAAGTTTTCCATATCGGATATTCATAATAATCGTGTCATTAAAAAGTACTGGTTCTTGTGGAACTATAGCAATATTGCTACGCAATGCGGTTAGGTCGAATTCTCTAGTGTTATGACCATCAATCAATACGGCACCATTTGTTGGGAAATAGTAGCCGGAGATAAGGTCAATAGTTGTACTTTTACCAACCCCAGATTTACCAACAAACGCCACCCGCTCTCCTTGATGAACGCTGAAGTTTAGGTTGTGCAATACGGTGGCAGATTTGTCGTATGAAAATGAAACATTATTAAATTGTACATCCCCTTTAATTTTAGATGGGGTGTAAGCGTCTTTGGGGTGATAATTTTCTGGTTGTATATCAAATACTTTTTCTTCTGATTGCACCACGCTTACTAAACCGTTTTGAAGTGTTTGCCAACTGTGACCTAACATTACAAATGGCCCAAACAGCAAGGCGGCATACCCATTAAGTGCTACCAATTCACCAATACTAAGTTCTCCTTGTTGGATAAAGTAAACCGATAGGAAAAAAATTGATGCTTGGGTTACTAAAACAATCATTCTTTGATAAAAATTGATGCTACTCCACATAAATTGAAGCTTATTCCAAATCTTTGTTGTATGACCCAGAAAACTTTCTTCAATCTTTTTTTTCTCGTATTCCTCGGCGGCCATATGTTTGACCGATTGAATATTTGTAACAGTCTGAATAGCGTCCGCGTATGCGTTGGTCCATAATGAATGACCCTCTTCTAGAAGATTTGTTGTTGGCATAACCAACCTTATCAACATCACAACGTAAACAAAAACTCCAGCGACAAGTACTAATGTAAAAAGTGGATTTATAAGAAATGTTACCGTCAAACCAACTAACATGCTTAGTATTTGAGGTGTTAAATTCACAAGAATTTCTTCCGCGATAGATGCTATCTGCCAACTCGTTTTAGATATAAGATCAGATAATTTACCAATCTTTTCATCTTTATGGAAAGAAATTGGAACAAAAAGCAAATGAGAAAAAGCCTTGCTCTGATAACCCAATTGCATAGTCATTCGAAGTGCGCGACCCTTTCGATCAATAATCCAATCAACAATATTTGCCACAAGTTGTACAAAAACCCACAATATCAGCAGGGCAAGCCATGTGGCGATTGTAAGTTCTCCAAAGTTGAATGTTCTCGAAAGATTTAGAATCGCATCGAGAAAAGAACCGACAATATACGGGACCGTACCATTTGCGAGAGCAGAAATAACCCCCAGACCACCCAATAAAATAATTGATGGCTTGTAATCTTTTAGATGCTTGAATAATATTCCCCAAGCTTTCTTATTTTGTTTAATTTTCGTTGATTCTTTTTCCATATTCAATTCTATTCTCTTATTTCAAAAGTTCGTCACTGGTAACTCCTAATACCTTAGCAATTTTCTCAATAGTTGCAAGCGTTGGATTACCTTTTCCGACTTCAAAAACCAACTTCGATTTCTGATTTGGCAGGAATTTCTCCCTTCAAGAGAAAACCACACTTGGAAGCGTGGTTTTCAAACTACAATTCTATAGTGCTACTGATTTACCGGAACAGTTACGCTACACGAACTATTTCCATAATAGTTGTAGATCAGGAGGGTTGCGCTCGGATTTCCGTAAACATTCGCCGTAGTTGAATATGACCCGTTCGTGTCATTTTTATCGCCAGAGAAATATAGATGATCTCTACCGGAGGTGTCCTGCTGGAATGTTGAGTATGTCGCGTTCTTGCTAGTCCATGAGAACACAATATCCTCGCCAAGTTGGTATGAACTCTTGTTTGTGGTGAGTGAACACGATGGTGATGCGACAGAAACTGATATTGTTTTTTCAGCAGACGGCCCATCATAGCCGGTGCCAGGATCATTTACGCACCAGAGACGATATGATGTTGTTTGCGAAGGTGAGACGACTTTCGAACCGTTGATACCGACGTTTTTCTCGCTAGAACCATATTGCAAGACGCAACGATTCACATTTGTTGTACTCCACGAGAGCTTAGATTTTCTCTCTGCGCCAACAGTAGTAGGTGAAGCTTGAAACGATACAGTTGGTGATAATGGAGTTGTGTTTGTAATTGTTGTAATTACAGAATTAGCCGAACCACCACACGCCATCGCCGCACGAGTGCGCGGGCCAACATAACCATAACCAGTTGTGTCTGGAGAACCGGAAGAAATAACACCGTTTTTTTCTTGCCATTCTCGCACTGCTGCTTCAGTCTTAGGCCCAAAGTAGCCGGTTATAAGTCCAGCGGGATAGATAGACGCATCTTGTGCAAGGAACTGTTGAAGTTTGGTCACCTCGCCATTCGTCCTAGCGTCTACCTGATCAGCATAGAGATTATAAGAGAGCGAAAGACACGCGCTTGCACTTGCGGGTTGTCCCTGCAACTGTGTGACCTGCGCTCGGAGCGCTTTAATCTGAGCGAGTAAATCTTTGATTTGAGCGGCAACGTCTGTTGTCTGTGCAAAAGTTGGAGTCGCAAAGCCAATGGACACAAAAACTGCGAGCGTCAAGAATCCTGTGGTGATATATTTTTTCATAGTCAATTGTTTATTCATAATATTTATTTTACCCAACCAATAAATTTAAAATTAATAGAATCTAACCCGTTTAATTTTTTCGAACGATTGTCTTTGAATATAGTATACCCAAAGTTCTTACCAGAACCAAATAACTCAAATACTTCGTTATACTGGTATTTTACAATGTATCCATCAGGGGATGACGGCCCTGGATCAATATTGAAATTTTTTGCCTCATTCCAATCAACTTGGCGTATGGAGTTACTCTTTACATCATATAAATACATTGGTATATTACCTTCTTTATATAGAACTCCTTGGATTACTGGAAAAGGACTTAATGAAAGACGATTGCCCACTACTACATATGTATTTGAGTAGTTAGTGTAGTATTTGGGGTAGTAAAATTCAAGATTTGAATCTAAATATAAAAAGTTATATTGAGGTTTTATAAAAAAAGATGGTGTAAAAATTATTATTAAAATTGCCAAAATAAAAATGACTGGCAACGCAATCCCAATAAGTAAAGGGATATTTTTTGTTATTTTCATATAATTTTACTATAAAGCAAAAAACTAATTTAAAGATTTACCGTTGGAACTGTTGGACGCTCTGGGGTTATATCCGATTGTGCCGAAAGTTGCTGTTTAACCTGTTCCGTGTAGCTACTTAAATCGGGTTGATTTTCTATCAATCGAAGAATTTGTCGTAAATCTTCATTTCTGAATTCAACACTTTGTATGCCTATCATATACAATAAACTATCCATAGAAGCTTTACGTACTTCAAGTGGTGCGTACATCAATGAGCTTTTAAGTCTGTGAGTAAATCTCGCTACACACAAATTCATATTTTGTATTCCTTCATCTATGCCCTTTTTACATATACTCACATCATCGCTTGCGTAGGCGACTTCAATATAACAACCTGTTTGAGAACTTGAATCTCTAATTTTTTTACAAATAGAAACGTCTAATTTAAGTGTGGCCATCGCACGAAAACATCCATCTTTATAACCCTTGTGGAACATAGCCGAATTACTACTAACTGACAGAATAAGAGAACAAAGATTTTCATTTTTTGAAGCTTTGGAAAAAGCGGAAACAGCATGGTTATAAAAAAATAGGATTAAAATAATTACAACGGAAATACTACTTAGTAGAATAATCGGTTTTATATTGTAATCATATTCAGAACTATATTTTCTTTTGATAGATAAAATAATTCCCAATATTAAACTAATAAGAAAGACCGTGCTCGTGACTACAGCTAAAGCTATTGAAGCTATGCCCCACGCATCAAGAAATACATTTCTTCCTATGAACCAGAAAAATATTATTAAAGAGAAAACGAGAAAACTAAATATAAAACTAAAATATACTTTTGATTGAAGAGAATTTCTCGATTTAGTTATCTCGTTTATTTTGGATATGCTAATCACTAGACCTGTAGCCAAAAGGGGAATAAGGACATAACCAATCAATGAAAATGCGTTCGATCCAAACATCAACAACAAAACTGCGAACATACCAACCGCAGGATAAAATATTTTATTCTTATTCATATAATTAATAATAACTTTATTTTATTAAATCATCAACGCTTACACCAAGGGCTTTCGGCTTCCAAATGCGATTTCAAATTTTGGCGGAAAGGGAGGGATTCGAACCCTCGATACCCTTACGAGCATACCACCTTTCCAGGGTGGCCCATTCAACCGCTCTGGCACCTTTCCAATATACAGAACAAACTATACCCCATCCTTCATCCCCCGCAAAATGGCAACACGCTGTGCAGCTGGTGGATGAGTCATGAAAAGTTTGGAAAGTTTTTTGCCACTTCCGCTTGCTCCAAATGGGTTTGAAATAAACATATGTGCGGTGGCGTTGTTGGCGCGTTTCATTGGCTGATGAGCGCCGGCAGAAGAAATTTTTTCAAGAGCACTTGCAAGTCCCTCTGGATATCGAGTGAGGAGTGCGCCAGAAGCGTCGGCGAGAAATTCTCGTTTGCGAGAAATAGCGAGCTGGATGATGAGCGCTATTATCGGCGTAAGTATTGCAAGCACAATACCAACAATCATCATTATCTGCCCAGCGCCACCTCTATCATTACTATTTCGTCCTCCACCAAAAAAAGACATTCGCAAAAACATATCTGAAAGAAGTGCGACAAAACCAACGAGCACGACAATGACAGTTGAAAGCAACATATCTCTATTTCCAATGTGCGCAAGCTCATGCGCGACCACTCCCTCTAGCTCGGTGCGATCTAAAATCTGCAAAAGTCCTGTCGTCACTGCGACGACAGCGTGTTTTTTATTTCGTCCTGTCGCAAAAGCGTTTGGTGACGGGTCGGTGATGATGTAGAGCTTTGGCATCGGCAAGCCCGCAGTGATAGATAGATTTTCTACAACATTCCAAAGCTCGCGATGCTCTTCGCGCGTCGCCGGCACAGCGCGATACATTTTTAAAACAATTTTGTCTGAAAACCAATACGCGCTGATATTCATCACGATGCTAAAAATAACTGCGAAATACAAAATCCCCGGCTGTTCGTACGCTACACCAAAAAAGTATCCGAGCGCAATGACTACGACAAAAAACGCCGTCATCAACGCCCAAGTTTTAAAAATATTTGAGCTTTGGTGTTTGTAGATGTTCATATTTCACCAAAAAAACTAAAACTTCACAGCTACTGGCTTTTGTGCCACAGAATCGTCTGGCAGGTCAAAGAGTTCCATTTTTGAAAACTTAAATATGCTTGCTACCATATTCCCGGGGAAAGATTCAACACCGATGTTTAGGTCGCGGACATTTGTATTGTAAAATCGTCGTGATGCCTGCACTTTATTTTCTGTGTCAGAAAGCTCGCGCTGAAGCTCGAGAAAATTTTGATTTGCTTTTAAGTCTGGATACGCTTCGGCAACAGCAAAAATGGTTTTGAGCGCACCAGTAAGCATATTTTCTGCTTTTCCTTTTTCCTCTACACTCTGCGCGCCCATAGCAGCTGCTCGCGCTTTTGTAACATCTTCAAAAGCACGTTTTTCGTGCATGGCATAACCCTGCACAGTACTGACAAGATTTGGGATAAGGTCATATCGGCGTTTTAGCTGAACCTCTATATCAGACCACGCTTCTTTTGCGCGATTTACGAGACGCACAAATCCGTTGTAGGAAAAAATAAACCAGAAAACAATGACTGCAATGACTGCTAAAATTATATACATATTTTTATGGCTTTAATAATTAAGAACTGTATTATAGCACAAATCCTCATTACAAAAACACCCCCTTTCGAGGTGTTTTTGTAAGTTTAAATTGGGACGAGCTGGACTATAGACTATTACAAAGCAAGTTTGGGGTAGTACAAATAGGTTGCTTTATTTCGCCAAGTTTGTATAATCTTTCAAATGAGCTTTGTTGCTTCTATATTACCGTATGCACAGGTCGTGCTATCTATAGTGTTAATCATATTGATCATAACCCAAAGATCAGAGGCTGGCCTTGGTGGCGCTTTTGGTGGTGGTGATGGTTTTTCTAGCGGTTTCCACACACGACGGGGTTTGGAAAAAACCCTTTTCAACGGAACAATTGTTGTTGCTGCACTTTTCGTCATTGCCTCATTTCTTTCGTTTTTTACGCGATAAATTTCTCTATCAACATTATACAAAATCAATATAACTTATAACTAAAGTTTTTTTAGTTGTTTACACTATCTTTATATGACATCTCGAAACCGTGTGCTCGGTCTGTTTTCAAAAAAAATCTCTACTGCGATAAAAACATTTTCTTTAACAGAAAGAAGTATCTTTTTGGTATCTCTTTTTGTGGCGTTGTTTAGTTGTCTTTTTATATTTTGGAACATAAATAACTCTTTTCTGGCAGATGTCCCGCGTCGTGGTGGAACACTTACCGAGGGCATTGTCGGTTCTCCGCGTTTTATAAATCCCCTTTTAGCAACATCTGATGCAGATGAAGACCTGACTTCGCTCGTGTACTCAGGTCTGCTACGCACAACTCAAAGCGGTAAACTCATAAATGACTTGAGTAAAGAATATTCTATTTCTGAAAACGGTTTAGAATACACAGTTACTTTGAAAGACAATATATATTTTCATGATGGCGAGCCGGTCACAGCAAACGACGTTATCTTTACTGTAAAATCAGCTCGCGACGGAATGATAAAAAGTCCAAAACGCATAAATTGGGAAGGTACTACTGTAGAAAAAATAGACGATAAACAAATTAAGTTTATACTAAAACAACCATATGCTCCTTTTATAGAAAACCTTACTCTAGGTATTTTGCCAGAACACATTTGGATAGGACTCGACGTGGATCAGTTTTCTGCAAGTCTATTTAATACAGAACCTATCGGCTCAGGACCTTATAAAGTCACAAAAGTAAAAAGAAACTCTGGTGGCCTGCCTGTGTCATATCAGCTTTCACCTTTTAAAAAATATGCGCTCGGTGAGCCGTACATAAAAAATATCATATTGAAATTTTACACAAATCTAGAAAATGCCATAAAAGCATACAAAAGTGGTGACATAGACAGCATCAGTAGTATTCCGCCCCAAAAAATATCTGAGATTTTGGGAAAAAATGCGCAGGTAATAAAATCTTCCCTACCTCGCGTTTTCGGAGTATTTTTTAATCAGAGCCAAGCTCCGGTTTTGATAAACAAAGAAGTACGCACAGCTTTAAATATCGCGCTAGACAAAGAAAGAATCGTAAGAGAAGTTTTGAATGGCTATGGCACAGCGATAGACGGACCTTTGCCAGTAAATTATATAAAAAGCGAAAAAGCCACAACTAGCCCAAATGTGGCCGAGGAAAATTCTAGAATTGACAGCGCAATATCACTTCTCACAAAAAATGGCTGGGTTTTAAATGCCGAAACTGGCACGATGGAAAAAAAGACTAAAACAAGCAAGACTGAGCTTTCTTTTTCAATTTCTACAGGAGATGCACCAGAGCTCAAACAAACAGCCCTCATCATCCAAGATGAATGGAGAAAAATTGGTGCAAAGGTAGACATCAAAATTTTTGAAACAAGCGACCTCAACCAAAACATTATCCGCCCAAGAAAATATGATGCCCTACTTTTTGGAGAGATAATCGGGCGAGACTTTGACCTTTATCCATTTTGGCATTCATCACAACGCAACGACCCAGGGCTAAACATTGCAATGTATGTAAATATCAAAGCCGACAAACTACTCGAGGATATGCGAGCGACAACCGACAAAAAGTTGCAAGAAGAAAAGTATCGAAGTTTTGAAAATTTGATAAAAGATGATGTGCCAGCAGTATTTACGTACTCCCCAGATTTCATTTATTTGATGCCTGAAAAAATCCGCGATGTAGAGCTTGGTGAAGCGACAATACCAGCAGAAAGATTTGCAAATGTATTTCAGTGGTACATAGAAACAAATAAAGTTTGGAAAATATTCACAAAAAATTAACAAAAAAATTAAAATTATAAACATTAAAAATATTATGCAACCAGAAAAAACACAAACAGCGACAGCGACACCAGAGCGAACAGATACTCATATGCGCCGAAGACCTAGCGGACAAGGAGGACATCGTCGACCGCCAATGCGTGGTATGCGACGCGATAGCACAGTGCGTACAGCAAAAAAACAAGAAGATATAATCCCACCTATTGGCGACAGCGTGCGTATTATTCCACTTGGAGGAGTAGAAGAGGTGGGGAAAAATATGACGGCTATAGAGTATGGCGAGGATATTATCGTACTTGATATGGGCTTTGGTTTTAGCGAAGAAAGCACTCCGGGTGTAGATTATTTGCTACCAAATTCAAAATATCTAGAAGACAACAAGCATAAAATAAAAGCGGTCATCATCACTCACGGGCATCTAGACCATATCGGTGGTATCCCCTACATCATGCCTCGTATTGGCAACCCGCCTCTTTACTCTCGCAACCTGACAACAATAATGATTCGCAAGCGTCAAGAAGAATTTCCACATTTGCCACCGCTTGATATAAAAATTGTAGAAAAAGACGATCGTATAAAAATCGGCAATTTGTCTGTAAAGTTTTTTGCAGTGACTCACACCATTCCAGACTCTATGGGAGTTATAATCGAAACTCCTTATGGAGCGATAGTAAACGCCGGCGACCCAAAGCTCGATCATTACGATGGAGTGCCCACAGAAGCCGAACAAAAAGAATACAAAAAGTTTGAAAAAGAAAATGTTCTTCTTTTTATGAACGACTCAACAAACATCGAAAATCCAGGATGGTCTACGCCAGAAAGAGTTGTGCATCAAAATCTCGATGAAATCATAAAAAATATAAAAGGACGCATCATCATCGGTACTTTTGCATCTCAACTAGAACGCATCATAAAAATAATTGAGATTGCTGAAAAATATAATAAAAAAATCGCAGTTGAAGGCCGAAGTATGAAAACCAATCTAGAGGTGGCAAAGCTTGCAAACATGCTAAACATAAAAAAAGACACCATCATCCCTATCGAAAGTGTTGAAAACTATGCGCCAGACAAAGTGGTGGTACTTGCCACAGGTGCTCAAGGTGAAGAGTTTGCGGCTCTCATGAGAATAGCCAACAAAACTCACAAAAATTTCCGCATCACAAAACGCGACACTGTCCTCCTCTCTTCTTCTATTATTCCAGGCAACGAGCGCTCAGTGCAAAAACTCAAAGACAATATCGCGCGACAAGGTGCAAAAATAATTCACTACAGAACATCAGACGTGTATATTCACTCTACTGGTCACGGCAACCGCGCTGAGCTTGAGTGGATGTTTAAGAAAATAAATCCAAAGTTTTTTATGCCAATTCACGGCAACCATTATATGCTAAGACTTCACGCGCAGACTATTGAGGCGCTCGGCATGCCAGAAGATCACATCATCATTCCAGACAACGGCACCATCGTTGAAATTCAAGAAAAAGGTACAAAAATCGTACGCCTAAAAGAATCAGCGCCAAGCGGTACTATGGTAGTAGATGGTTTTGCTATCGGTGATATGCAGGAAGTTGTGATTCGTGACAGAAAAATGCTTGCTGAAGACGGAATGTTTGTCATTATCGTAAGTATCAATCTAAAGACAGGTAAACTGCGAAAATCTCCGGATATTATTTCTCGAGGATTTGTGTATTTGCGCGAATCTCAAGAGCTACTGCAAGAAGCACGACAGATTATAAAAAAGAATGTTGAAGATACTACATTTGGAATGAATCCGATAAATTTTGACTATGTAAAAGAAAACATTTCAGATGTTGTCACTCGTTTCCTATTCCAAAAAACTGCAAAAAAGCCAATAGTAATACCTGTGGTGTTGGGAATGTAAATTTTAAAAAATATTCTGATATAATTACTCTATGTCAGAAAAATCTTTTATATCAAAGTCACACATATCGCTTGTGACAGTTTACATTTCAAATGTCTTACTCTCCTTTCATTATTTTTTAATAATATATGTTCATTCATCGTATCTAGGCACATATGTAAACGCTCAAAAAGTTGCCCTACTCTATACACTTGGCGCGGTTTTAAATTTAATATTTTTTTTCAATATACCAAAAATACTCGGTCGTATTGGCAATTATAAATTTACGCTATGGGCAATAATACTTGAAGGTGTTGCTGTCGCAGGTCTCGTGGTCGGCTCGACACCACTTGTCATTGGAATATCTTTTATACTTCATCAAGCTGTTATTTCAATGATTCTTTTTGGACTAGATATTTTCCTTGAGGGTTCTGTAAAAGACGAAAAAAAAACCGGTGCAATACGCGGGCTCTATCTCACCCTTTCAAATATTACTTTAGTATTTTCGCCCTTTATTGCAGGTCTGCTTTTGGTAAATAATAAATATTGGAAGGTGTACGCAGTATCTTTTGTTTTTCTCATTCCGTTGTTTTTTATCATTAAAAAATATATGCGATTTGCATCATATGCTCATACAAAAAGTATCAGTATTTTGCACATCATCAAAAAAACACGCGCGGATAAAAATGTACGAGGTGTCATCTGCGCGCATTTTATGTTGCAATTTTTCTACGCATGGATGGTTATTTATATGCCGATATATCTTTTCAATCATGTTGGTTTTTCATGGAAAGAAATAGGCGTTATATTTACCGTAATGCTTTTGCCGTTTATGATTTTTGAGTTTCCAGTCGGTGCAGTAGCAGACAAAAAATATGGAGAAAAAGAAATAATGATTTTGGGATTTTTGCTGATGATTTTATTTACTTTTTTTATCCCATTTTTACAAACAAAAAATGTTTTGTTATGGGCAATACTTCTTTTCCTTACTCGTGTAGGCGCAAGCTTTGTTGAAGCAACCACAGAAAGCTATTTTTTCAAACAAGTTACAGATAAAGACACGGGGCTTATCAGTCTTTTTAGAATGACTCGCCCACTTTCATACATTGTAGTGCCCGCAATAGTAGTGAGTGTCCTTGCTTTTTTATCAATGAAAAACGCGCCATACGAATATATGTTTGCTGTACTCGCACTATTTATGCTCATCGGTGTGCGATACTCTGCTTCACTAAAAGATACTAGATAGTCTAAATATTTTTTCGCAATTCAAGACAGAGAAAAAGTGGGATTTCTTTTCGCGTTCTATCTTCTTCTGTTTTGCGTGGACCTTTCTCGCTTGTTTTATGAGAAATCCACTCTTCAAATCTGGTCGCCACAAAACCCGCAGAAAAAGCGAGTTTGAAATAGTATTGCAGTGGGCGATGAAAAGATATTGTTTCTTTTTTATCTTTCTGTCCCGGATGCATATCTATAGATGTTTTTGATTCTGAAAGATACTCGTCTACACGGCGATATTGTTTTTTCTGAAGTTCATCCCAACCCCAAGATGACTTTTTTGGAATACGAAAAGTGGGGTGGTTCATCACGATTACAATACTTCCTAGAGCAACAAGTACGCGCGCGCATTCCGAAAACATTTTTTTCACATTTTCAATATTTTGAATAGCCAAAACCAAAGCGATTTTGTTTATCGTCCCGTCTTTTATATCGCTCAAATCGTCGGCAGAAGAAACAATAAAGTGTGCTTCTTTCAAATCTTTTTGCGCAATATCCACAAGCTCTTTTGAAATATCCAAGCCCACAACGTTCGGGCTTACTTTACAAAATTCTTTTGTAAAAAATCCGCTACCGCATGCGAGATCAAGCACTCTGTCTGTCGGTAAAATATTCATCACACGCATTAGGTTTGGTAGCACAACTTTTGTATGATACGAGTCTGTGTCTAGAGAAAGATATTCGTCATACCAGTCTGCCACATGCCCCCAAGAAGTTTCTTTGTTTGTCATAAATTATTGTTTAAAAGTTTCAAATGTAATCGGTATTTCCATACTGTCATCGTGCTGTCCAAGTCCCGATGGATTGTCTTTGTAAAGTATTAGGCGCCCCGTCTGTGTCGTACTCGTAGAAAAAGAAAGCATTGCAACAAACGGCACGAATTCTGTCGTCATCCACTCACCCTGCGTCTGTGCAGAAACAACGCCGAGCTCCGTACCATTTTCATCAAAAATCTTTATTGGAAATGATGCTTCAAAAAACCAGCTACCCCTCGCTTCACCCTCTAAAATCAGGGGGCTTGAAACTTTTTCTTCTGTATTCAAATTAGTCACGCGAACAAGGTCGCTATAATCCATCTGTTTTTTCGGATTTTTTGGAATTTCTTCTACAAAATGTTTTCCGTCTGGAGTTTTGCATTGTCGAGGATACGACTCCATCACCGGATATCCATTTCCCTCACACTGCGCAAAATTATTTATACTAGAAAGCGCGCTTTTTTCTTTGACATAAAAAATGATGCCGTAAACTACGAGGATAAATATCAAAAAAGAAAATATAATTATTTTTTTCATACAATATACAGTATATATCTTGTTTACTCAGAAATGAAAGAACAGAGGGTCGCTACGCCTCTGTTCAATAAATCACTGCTCTAGCCCTGCGATAACGGTCGTTATCGTTGTTGGATTCAAAGATACTTGCCCTTGTTTGTCTTGCCCTACCCATCTTTTGGGTAAAGGTAAACGGCACGACTCCGTGGGACCTTTGGCATGTCGTCACATCATCAGAGTCGGGGTACTCGCCGGTTTTGGCAAAATACACTGACCCAAAAATGATGCGCTGGGGCAAAGTCATAATTGAAACCTTTCCAGATTTGAAGTCTTCGGAAAGGCCATTGAGAATTTCTCCGCTTGCTTCTCTCGTATCGCGAGCCCAGAGCGCTCGAGGATGTAAAAGAACCAGTTCATTGTCCAAATTTTGAAAAACCTCGTGCCCGATCAAAACCTCCATATTTCGAGACCCGCATACGCATGCGTGCTGTGTGGTGAAATTTGCCGGCTCAACGATGAGACGGGTAAATCCATCACGGAAAGGTGGAATCTTCATAGAAAGCCACGATTCTTTACTGCCAAGCTCGATAGAGCAAGGTGTCGATGCGTACCAACGCCTCCACCAAAGGAGGGCGTTTCTGATGTTTTCCTCTGTAGGATTTGAAACTATCATATGACCTCCTTTCGGGGGGGTTATTTTTGAGAAACTAAACATGCCACGCTGGCTTGTTATTCTTGCGCCAGTATATGCAAAAAGTCAGAAATTTACAATACCCAAAGACTTTACCGTACTATCTATTTTTTTATATAAATCCTCAAACGATTCTGTGTTTTTTATCACCACATCCGCCCTCTCCACACATGCTTTTATATTTTGTTTGTTTGGGTCACTGGACTGCATTTCTCTTTTTTCTTCCTCTAAAAATTTTTCAAAAGAAATGTTGTCGGTTACTGATTTCCTGGAAACAATACGCTTGTATCGCAAATCCACATCCGCATCTATAGCAACCAGAGAAAAGTTTTTGTGTTTTTTTAGAGTTTCTATTTCACCAACAGTGCGTATCGACTCTATGACAGCATTTTTGCCAGACAGAAGTGCCTGCAAAAAAAGTTGCTCTACTATAAATCCGGAATGATTTTTTTCTCGCAAATCATTGCCGACCAATGCCATTGAATCTCTGTTCATTGGCAAGCCCCGCCTCTCTATTTCCGCTACAAGAAAATTGCGCACCGAGTAGTGCACAAAACCGTATTTTTCACAAAGATAGGCGACGACCACACCTTTGCCTGAACCTATTGTTCCCGTAATACCGATTATTATCATTTTATTTTTTTATAATTTCAAGCATTTCTCTCAACGTTTCTTCAAACTTTCCTTCAACATTGTTTATCACCACATCAAAAGACTCTCCCATCTCTATTTCTATTTTTGCCTTTGCAAGTCGCTCTAAAAGCTCGTCTTCTGGTGTATCGGTGCGCTCACCGTGTAGTCGGTGCACAATATCCTCAAACGATCCCGGTTTTATAAAAAACACAAAAGCTTCGGGCATTTTTTGTTTTAGGGTTTGTGCACCCTGCACATCTACCACCGCAAAAACAAATTCAAATTTTTCTAAAAGTTTCTCTACAATATTTTTTGAAGAGCCATACTGCTGACCGTACACTTCTGCTGATTCAAAAAAAACACCAGCATCTAGTCGGCCTTGAAATTCATCTTTCGTAACAAAAAAATAATCAACGCCCTCTTTTTCGTTTGGACGAGGTAGGCGCGTAGTCACTGTAATCAGTCTAGTAGAGCTAGGTAAGCGCTTGAGAAGCTCTCTGGAAATGACAGTCTTGCCCGAAGTAGACGGTCCGGTGATAACAAAAAATTTACCCTTTAACATAGCTCCAGTCTAGCAAAAATAGTGCAACAAAAATAGATTGTGTTAGCATAATGAAATGATTGAGAAAAAAGCCCAAATTAAAGCCATTTTTGAGGAGGTCTGGGATGTCGTCGTCATTGGAGGAGGGCCGGCGGGGATGATGGCGGCGGGGCGCGCCGCGCAGCTAGGCGCGCGGGTTCTTTTGCTTGAAAAAAATGAGGGACTCGGCAAAAAACTACTCATTACTGGTGGTGGTAGGTGCAACATCACAAACGCCGATTTTGATATACGCACTATTTTGGCAAAATACAAAGAAGCAGAACAATTCCTATTTTCACCTTTTTCAATATTCGGCGTAGAAAAAAGCTTGGATTTTTTTCACACAAACGGACTCCAAACAAAAGTAGAAAATGAAAAACGCGCTTTTCCTATCACAAACCGCGCCGAGTCTGTTTGGAATGTACTAGTGGAAAATTTAAAAAAACATAAAGTAACTGTCAGCTCAAACTCCCCTGTTAAAAAAATTATTAAAGAAGAAAATATCATTAAAGAAATATTGCTTGAAAACGGCGACATTGTACACGGTAAAAATTTTATTGTCGCAACAGGTGGCACATCTCGACCAGAAACAGGCTCCACTGGCGACGGTTTTAAATGGCTAAAACAAATCGGTCATAAAGTAATACCCAACAACACCTCTCTCGTACCAATTGAAATCAAAGACGAGTGGGTTAAAAAACTCCAAGGTATTACTTTGCAAAATGTTCGTCTTTCACTTTTTCAAGACAATGAAAAACAAAAAGTGGCGGGTATCCCACCTCGCGCAACAAGCAGAGTACTTTTTACACATTTTGGAATCTCCGGACCGACAGTGTTAAATATGAGCAAAGATATCGGAGAACTTTTGAAATACGGAGAAGTCACTATAGAGTTAGATCTTTTGCCGAACGACGACTATTCGCATTTAAATAAGAAGCTTCAAGAAATGTGCAAAACCGACAACAAAAAAATGGTCAAAAACTCACTTAGCGCTCTCATACCGAGCGCGCTTGTAAATATTGTTTTAGAAAAATCAAACATAGCTCAAAACACCACAGGCAATAGTCTCACCCGTGAAGCCCGCATCACTTTAATAAAAACAATCAAACATGTAAAAATGAATGTTGCCGGACTTCTCGGCACAGACAAAGCAATAGTTTCCTCTGGTGGTGTCGCACTCGAAGAAATAGACTTCAAAACAATGCAGTCTCGCCTTTTTTCAAATTTATATATTATTGGCGACGTACTCAACATAGACCGACCCTCTGGTGGTTTTAGTTTACAACTCTGTTGGACGACCGGCTTTGTCGCAGGAGAAAACGCAGGGAAAATTTAAATCTCCCAAACAAAACCGTGTCCAAAGTGTCCGTACTTTGCGGTCTCACGAAATTTCGGCTCGCGTAATTTCAAAAAATCAATAATTGCTTTTGGTCGCAAATCATAACCCGTCACAACCTCCTGAACACCATCAATAGTCACCACAGCCATCAACGGCTCTGCAACCCCTATTGCATAAGCAATGTGTACAAAAACCTCTTTCGCATTTCTGGCGCGCAAATAATCCACCGCAATTTTTCTAGCCATATAAGCTCCACTTCTATCTACTTTTGTGGCATCTTTTCCAGAAAAACATCCCCCGCCTATTGGAATATTTGGTCCATAATTATCTACTGCAAGCTTGCGTCCAGTCAGACCTGTATCAGCATTAAAACCACCGACAAGCCACTGCCCATTTGGATTTTTAAGCCATATCTTTTCCAAAGAAAGCCCATCTTTTAAATATGGCTCAATAAAAACTTCTACCGCTTTTGCCAATTTTTTTTCGGCCTCTACATCGGCATCACACAATGAAGTCAAAAAAGAAATGACCCGACCGTCCTCTACAGTGACCTGCGCTTTACCATCGCGAGCACCCATAGACTCTGCGAGTTTGCGAGAAAGTACGACCTCAAGTGGCAAAAACTCAGGTGTTTCATTTGAAGCAAAACCGACCATAATACCCTGATCGCCTGCACCGTCATTGTCTACCCCGCCACCTATCTCTGGACTTTGCTCTACAACATTTACGGTCACACCAATATTTTCATCATAACCACAGTCCTTATATATTTGTTGCGCAATTTTTCTAATATTTATTACCGCCTTTGTTGTAAGCTCGCCACAAACAGTAATGATGCCGTGACCTCCGAGCACTTCAACAGCACATCTAGTATTTGGATCTTGCGCCAAACACGCATCTAGTATTGCATCTGAAATCTGATCACACACTTTGTCTGGATGAGACATTGATACTGACTCCGCTGTTTTTATCATTTTTTTATTTCGTTATTTTTTAAAGTTGTTTGTTTTTCACAAATAAAAACTCCTCCCGAAGAGAAGAGTTTTTGGCATTAAAAAATCGACCGCCTTATCTTCCCTGTTGGGATCGGATGGAGCACCTACTTTAAGTTGTCACTTAAAGGGTTGCTGGACGGATCATCGAGCCGATACTCTACCCGTCACTCTTGATAACTATCTTATGAAGTTGTATCTATATTCTATGCAAAAAAGTATTTTTTTGCAAATCTATATAAACAACCGCGCTAGGCGCACATCTTCAAAAGACATATCATGTCCGGCTTTTTGCAAAGCAAACTTTAGTGGTGCGAGTTTGTTTTTACTGCCCTCGGTGAGTTTGTCGTTTATTTTTTTCACAATATCAATATTTTTTTGCGCTGGCTTTATTTGTGCAATGTTGGTCTTTGGAAATTGCTCTACAATATCTTCGATATGTCCCAAAATAGTACCAACAGTCAAACCTCTTTCCTCTGCAATATCTTTTACAGACATTCCATTTTCAAGTAGCTCTTTTGTGACAAATATTGTCGGAATTTTCTTTATCTTTTTTGTTTTACTATCTATTTTTTTGCTCACCGACACAGTACCACCTGTTCGCAAAATAAAATCGCGTTCGAGTTTTTGTTGTTCAGTATCGAATAGTTTTCCAAATAACGCGCCATTGTCTTTACTCTGCTCGCGTAAATCTTTGTCAAAAGAAAGCACCTCTGGATCTACCCGCAAAGCATTTGGATGAAAACCGACAAGTCGTATCCCAGCAAGCGTACGCACACGAGAGAGCGCCACGTATCCCATGCCATACGCAAAAGTATGTGCCAAATCAATCTCTGCACAATCCATACTCATACCCTGACTTTTATGTATCGTAATAGCCCAAGCTAAACGCAAAGGAATTTGCGTAACAGACGCTTTTGTTTTTCCATTTTCCTCTATCGCCCAAGATTCTGTGTCTACAAAAATTCTTTTGCCGTTGTTTAATTCAACGATAGGCAAACCCTCATCCGTAAATCCATCAACAACACCTCGTGTGCCGTTTACATATCCGGCCTCAAGATTATTTTTTATAAACATCACCTCGGCGCCCACTTTAAGCATCAGATCATCATGCGCGAGACAGCTTTTTTTCAGAATATCCACAATCACATCGCGTCCAGAGCTCGTCATTTTGTAAACTCTCACTTCGCCTATAACCTCGCCGAGTTTTGCCATATTTTCTGCATCAACATTTTTGTTATGTGTATAAAGTTTTGTTGGATTTATTTTTTCGCCCAAATCAGCGTTGTGTCTAGTAGCCAAAAGCTCATAATGTTCATCGGTAAGCTCGTCATCACGAATCGCATTTAAAATCCCCAAAAAAGCATCGTCGTCCTGACGGTGTTGCTCGGTCAAATAACAAATAGCCAGCGACATTTCTTTCCATGCTTGCGAGTAAATAACCATATCTTTTGGATTTAAGTTGCCACTCCTGTTTACAGGTGGAAGCTGAAAAAGATCGCCAGCGAGTATCACCTGCAAACCACCAAAAGGAATATCTTTTCTTTTAAACTTCCGACAAACTTGATCCACCATATCTAGCCGATGTGCGTGGAGCATTGAGACTTCATCAATGATAAGCACGCGCGCAGAAGCAAAGCGATTCCAAAGATATTTTTTTTCATCAAGCGCCTCTAGATCGTACGCAGACAATGTTTCGCGCACGCCGATACCAGACCAGCCGTGTATCGTCATGCCGTTCATATGAGTCGCGGCAATACCAGTAGAAGCCGTCACCGCAACAGCGATGTCATGCTCTTTTAGATAGTCTATGTACTGATTGAGCAGGTACGTTTTACCCGAGCCAGCAGAGCCGGTCAAATATACATTCACTCCAGTTTTCATAATAGCGAGAGCTTGTGCTTGGGTCATAGGCGAATTTTACCATAAAGAGTATAAAAACTTTCTAAAGAAAAAATAAAGTTACTTGGAGTAATAATCCAAAAGCGATTTTACACCAGCGAGATTTTTGTCCCATTCTATAGACTCGCGAGTCTGAAGCTCCACGGTGAGCGATGGTATTTTTATATTTGTCAGCCAACCATCGGCAGAGCCGGTAATGTGACAAAAAAGCTCAAAAAGTGTGGACTTTTTTAAAAGATATGATATGGTATTGCAAGTCCAAATCACACAGTCCTTTTCAAAACACCTTTCAAGGAGGAACACTACATGGTAAAGAATCTTTCGTGGTTCGTTTTCAAACCCCGAGATAAAGACGAGGTTAAGGTTGCAATCAGCGATCTAGATGATGTAACTCAAAAAATCCAAGAAATTAGGAACCGGCTCAGAGAGAGGATCGCGAAATTTAGTTCAGAGGCAAATATTGATATAGAAGCATTTGAGACTTCGGCCAAAGCTTTGTTCGAAGGCATCTTTGAGTATGCAAAAGAAAATCGCTACGATCTTTTAGACGTCGGTGAGAAGTCTGTGAAATTCTCTACGGGCACTATTTCTTGGCGAAACACTCTCACCCACGAAGAATTTGTCGTGAGACTCATCGACGGTATGGAGATAATCAAGGTAATCAAAAAGCTTGCCGTAAGAAAGCCAAAGCCAAAATCAAAGCTCAAGCCTAAAAAAAAGAAGAAAAAGAAAAAATGATTCTTCCTCCAACAACCGCAAAACCCCCACCGAGCATATATGTGCTCGGTGGTTTTGTTTTGAGTTTATATATTTACCAAAAATTCAGGCCCAGTCACACAAAGGAAGAGACATCTAATCCGTATATTTTATTGATTTTTGTTAGGAGTTCTTCCATCTAAACTAATCCGTCTCTGTCCACAGACATCAAGTCCTCCACATTATCAATCTTTCCACTCAACACCAAATCATAAATTTCCTGTCCAGTAATATTCAATTTATTATCTTTTCTAAACTGCTTGCAATTTAAAATGAGTAGTCTTTGGTCTTCTGATATCTGAGAAAGATCTGAGTTGTCTTTTCTGCCATCATATTCTTTCGAACTTAAAAACCACAAATCAAACTTCCACCTCTCGCCATTCAATTTTTCTTTCAAACCAATATAACAACCATTGGGAAATTCGGCGCCCTTTCTTGGGTCATCCCAATCTCCACCAATAAAATAGCTTCTGAATTTTCTCTTCAAGTACAGTTCCTTAAATATCTCGAAAACCTCGTCGGTTGAAAACGTCTCTTTTCTGACAATACTGATATCTATATCACCATGCATCATGAGACCGTATGAATAGGCGCCGGTAAAATGCACCTGTCCAAATTTTGAAAGGTCTATTACTAGCTCCTTTTCGGCGAGCAGACCATCCGCTTTCTTTTGCCATTCTTTACTTTTTGTAATTAAATCCACAGTTATTTATTTTTAACTATATCTTATTTCTAAGATTTAAACTCAACTTCAAATGGATACATTCCCATCCCGCATGTTCCTTGAAGAGTAGCTACCTTTTGTGTACCTATATCAATATCTGTTGACCCTGTCTGTGGAAGCATCTTGCTTATATTCATACTAGGAATTCGGACAGAAGACGAACAGTCAAATGTTCCACTAGTATTAAATCTAATGACGGTTGGGATGCCAGCTTTTGCGATACTTTCTCTCGGTTGATATCCACCCTTAGCATTGATTGTAATAATCTGTGTGCCATCAACAATGGCGACATTTTCTATAGAGCCCTGAGCGGCAGTTTGAGAATTTCCTTTTGTTAACATAAAAGCGCCTCCTATGAGGACAACTGCTACAATAATTGATACGACAGTTGATTGCATAAATATTATTATACTACCCAGTAGGTGATTTTACTAAATCAAAAATTAAAGATCGGTGATATAACTCCAATGACCACCAAGCTATTGATAAGATTAAACAAAGCAAACAATATCACTATAAGTCCTGCGGTCTTAAAGAATATTCCAGCCTTTGAACTGTTTTGTATACTAAATGAACTAAAACTAATCAATGCCAAAACTGGTAATGTACCTAGTGCGAACGCCAACATTGTGAGCCCTCCCTTTAGAAAACTTCCTGTGGTAAGAGTATAAAGTTGCATTGACTGAGTAAATCCGCACGGCAGAAAAAAAGTTGCAACACCCACAAGAGCGGGCGTGAGTGTGTGGTTAAACTTTGTCAGTATTTTGATTTTGCCGTGTGCATGTTTTGCTATAAACTTTGGCATAGACGGCTGAAGTTTCTTTGTCCAAGAAAATACATCAAGCAAATTAATTCCAAGAATAAGCATAACGATACCGATAACTACGCTCAGTGTGAATGTTGCTGTGGTGTTTAGAGTAAACGCTGAACCCAGTGCCCCGATCACTCCTCCAAGTATGAAAAATGAAATGATTCGTCCACCATGGAACATCAGCTGAGGTTTTATTTTATCTCGCTGATTATTTTTTTGGTTTGCAAATGTGGCTGACATTGAAAGAACTAGACCACCCACCACCGCCATACAAGTTGAAAGCGAGGCAATAATTCCAATCACAAACGTTGTGCCGTAGGTAACGTTACTAGTATTTACTAAATTCACTATTCCCATTTTTTGCAAGAAAACAAATAGGAATCCAAAACCTAGTGCAATCGGCACTGCTATTTTGAAATCAGACCAATTTATATTCTTGGATAATTTTTCTGTTGATAAAGTATAGCCATTATCTTCTATAGACACGGAGAGTATTCTGGCTATTTCCACATCATTTTTATTATCAAAATCACCCACGATTTCAATTGAATTTTTACTTAAAGAAACTTTTGCATGAACAACTCCAGGATAATTGTTAAGTTCACTTTCAATAATCAAAACACATGCATTGCAATGCATGCCAGAAACATGAAAGTTGTATGTTTGTTTATTATTCATATCTTAATTCTATTTTATCACCGTGTTTCATCTCATAATTTTTTTATTTTAATTTTTAACTTTTTTTGAATTATAACCTAATTTCTGAATAAGTTGCTCCAGAAAACTGAAGCAACTTATCATAAATTAAATTATTTCTCCTTTTTCTTCCAACTTCATATGATGCATTGTTGCAAGTTGCATCCAGATAGCAATCAAGACAAGTATAGTTGCATCAGTAAAAAGGTGTGCTGACGTAAATCCAAACGCTGTGCCATTTTCTCCAGCACTCCACGCGCCTAAGAGAGCAATAACGCCAACCCATCCTGCAATAGCACCTAGAATGTGAAATATTTTTGATAATTTCATATAATTTTTTCTAACTTTATTAACTAATAATAATCGACCATTTTATAATTTCTTAGATTTAATTCGCAGTGAGTTTGACACGACTGACACGCTTGATCCTGCCATTGCAAAACCAGCAAAAACAGGACTGAGGAGCCAGCCGAAAATTGGGTAAAATACTCCAGCCGCAAGCGGGATACCGACAATGTTGTAAATAAATGCCCAAAAAAGATTTTGTTTTATTCCTCGCATAGTCATTTTCGACAATTTAATTGCCTTCACTAATTTTGAAATATCACCGTGAAGCAAAGTAATGCCAGCCGACTCTATCGCTACATCTGTTCCTGTACCTATAGCAATTCCTACGTCGGCTTGCGCAAGTGCCGGAGCGTCATTTACACCATCGCCCACCATGGCCACGATTTTACCTTGTGATTGTAATTCTTTTATTTTCAGCAACTTATCTTCTGGCATAGCTTCGGCTACAACCCCATCAATTCCAATCTGTTTAGCAATATAATTTGCTGTATTTTTATCATCCCCTGTTAGCATTATTACTTTTATCCCCATTTTGTGTAAGTTAGATACAGCCTCAACTGCTTCTGGTTTCACGCTATCAGCAATCATGGCAATACCGAGCACTTCATTTTTTGTAAAAATAATAACAGGAGTCTTTCCTTCCATCGTATCTTTTTCAATTAAACCAACATCAAACTTTACCCCAAAATCATTTACAAGTTTTGTATTACCCACAAAATATTCAACCCCAGATATTGTTGCTCGAAGACCTTTACCTTTTATTGCCTGAAAACCAAATTCCAATTCTACTAAATCAAGTTTTTTATTTTTTGCATGAGAAACTACGGCGTGAGCAATAGGGTGTTCTGATTTATTTTCAATTGAGGCCAATATGGCAATAAGTTCGTCATCCGTTTTTTTACTAAAGTTTTGAATTGATACAAGAGACGGCTTGCCAACCGTCAAAGTTCCTGTCTTGTCAATCACTATGACATTTACTTTATGGAGCTTCTCTAGTGTCGCTGCGTCTTTGATGAGTATTCCTTCTCTCGCGCCTTTGCCGACACCAACAATAATCGCAGTGGGAGTAGCAAGTCCAAGTGCGCACGGACAAGCAATGACTAAAATTCCCACAAATGAAACGAGACCAAAAGATAAAGCTTGTGAAAAACCAAGGTATTGTGTGCCAACAAGTAGCCAAACTCCCAACGTCACGAAAGACAAAACTAATACAACGGGCACGAAAATAGAGGAGATTTTATCAGCCAATGCCTGTATCGGTGCCTTACTACCCTGAGCGTTTTCAACCATTTTAATAATCTGGGCAAGTAAAGTTTCTGAGCCAACCTTAGTTGCTTTGAAATTAAATGTTCCTGTTGTATTTACGGTTCCAGATGAAACAGCATCACCAATATTTTTTCCTACTGGCATCGGCTCACCAGTTATCATAGATTCATCTATATAAGCTGAACCCTCTATTACAATTCCATCAACTGGAATTTTACCACCAGGTTTTATAATTATTAAATCACCATGTACAACTTGCTCAATAGAGACTTCTACTTCTAGACCGTCACGAATAACGAGAGCGGTTTTTGCTTGCAGATTTAAAAGCTTTTCTATGGCGTCTCCAGTTTTTATTTTTGACCTTGCTTCAAGATATTTTCCAAGAGCGACAAAAGTAATGACAATAATAGTCACATCATAATATGTATTTTCAACATTTATAAAAGGTTTAAGTACATCCTCAAAAGCAGAAACTGCAAAACTATATACAAAAGCAGCGACCGTACCAATACCGATAAGCGTATCCATATTTGCCTTGCCATATCGTAAAAAACGATAGAAACCAAGAAGGTACGGCTTACCTACGACAAACAATATATAAGTTGCAAAAATAGGAAGGAGGTGATGAAAAAATTCTTTTATTGTATGACTCATCATAGGCACCCAACTATACTGAGCAAAAATATCCCAACTCATAACAAAAATACTAAAAATTGCCAGAGGTATAGCTGATATAACAAGCGTTCGCTGACTAGCCACCTCAGCGAGCTTTTCTTTTTTTGACTGATTCAACCCCAAATGTCCTGCGTGTTCGTCTGCAGACATTCCCATACTTTCGGCTGTAGGTAATTCTAGTGAATATCCAAGTTTTTCTATTTTCTCGGAAAGATTTTGTGGATTGGTTTTTGATTCATCAAAAGAAACCTTTGCTGTTTCAGTTCCATAATTTACTTCTACAGACAAAACTCCATCCATTTTTTTAAAAGTCTTTTCGATAATCCCCGCGCAAGAAGCACAGTGCATTCCTTTTATTTTGTATGTCTTTGTATTATTCATAAATATTATTTTCTTTTAAGTCTATAATATACTGTACATCCACCACGGGGTATCGTCAATAAACATAAAACCCACACGGAATGTTCTATATTTTAAATAATGTTATACTGTGGATTGTGAAAAGTGAGTTCGATTATTATTTCTTAGCTAAAATTAACTAAATCACATATGCACGAAAATGAAACAAAGCCACATGAGACTTCACCTATAGAGCAAGCCAACAAACTAACTATCCCAGGCGCCATCGTCATTGCTGGTGTGCTTATTGCAGGTGCGTTATATTTCGGCTCATCAGCAAAAAGTGTCGCCACTGCCGGAATAAATAATCAGCCCAAGCAAGACGTAGAGCAACCGACAGAAAATCTTGACCAGATGAAAGCAATCTCAAAAGACGACCACATTCGGGGCAACCCAGACGCTCCGGTCAAAATTGTTGAATACTCTGATACTGAGTGTCCGTTTTGTAAACGCTTTCACGACATTATGAAGCAGGTCATGAATGAATACGGCAAAGACGGTAAGGTTGCATGGGTCTATCGTCATTTTCCACTTGAACAATTACATCCAGTAAAAGCGCGCAATGAAGCAATAGCATTTGAATGTGCCGGCGAACTCGGTGGCAATGACAAATTTTGGGAGTATGCAGATCGACTCTATGAAATAACCCCATCAAACAATGGCCTTGACCAAGCAGAGCTTCCAAAGATTGCAAAGTATGTTGGTCTTGATGTTGCCAAGTTCAACGCATGTCTTACTAGCGGAAAATACGACAAACATATTGAGGAGGATACGCAAAACGCAATGGCAACTGGCGGAAATGGTACGCCGTGGAGCATTGTCGTAGGAAAAGACGGCAAAAAGTATCCACTATCTGGAGCACAACCATACGCATCAATAAAACAATTAATTGACCTCGCATTACAAGGAAAATAAGTATGTTGTTTCAAGCTTTACAAAAAGTATTCAGAAAACCAAAATACATACTTCTCGCATTTATAACAAGCGTAGTGATATTTGTATTCGCTACATGGCTTCCAAACATTCGCTTGATTGCGACCATCATCGGTTCATCTGACGCATCTTTTTCTCAAAAGCTTGGAATACCTATCAGTCTCTTGGGTTCTATTACCACAAACTTCACCGTGCTTTCTGCATCATACACAGTTGCCATAGCAATACTCTTTGGAATAAATATCGCTATGCTGGTCTACTTTATGAAAAGAAAAATTAGTGAAGTAAAACAAAGCGGAACAGTGACAGGGTTTGCTGGGATAGCAAGTGGTATACTTGGCATAGGATGCGCGGCATGCGGGTCGTTTCTTTTGACGAGTGGTCTGACATTTGTCGGTGTGTCTGGTATTCTTGTATTTCTACCACTTGCCGGCAGTGAGTTTGGTATTCTCGGAGTGATACTGCTCTTGATTTCCATATATCTCACCGCCAAGCAAATTGAGAATCCCGCTGTTTGTAAAACTTAATTATCAAAATAATAAAAACAAATTATGAAAAATATATCAACTAAATGGTGGCTCATTGGCATTGCGGTTTTGATGGTTGGTTTGTTTATATGGTCAAAGTCCATAGAAAGTAACGACCCCAATATTATCTCTCGCACTGGTTTCCATTGGCATCCTGAGCTTGAAATCTACGTCAAAGGAGTGAAGCAGGAAATGCCATCAAGTCTAGGTGCCAGCGGATCGTATATGTCTCCCATTCATACGCATGAAGCCAACGGTGTTATTCATCTTGAATTTTCTGGATTAGTACGCAAAAATGATATCATGCTCGGCCAATTCTTTAAGAAATGGGGCAAGGACATCAATTCATTTGGCACAAATGTAAAGATGACCGTCAACGGACAAGAAAACACCGAGTTAGAAAATTACCAAATGCAGGATAAAGATAAGATAGAATTGAGGTTTGAATAAGAAGTCTTCTTTCTCTCGGAAACCCCCGTCGCGTCACGAGGCATAGCTCCGAATTTTAGCGAAACAACGAATTCCGAAACTTGGCTGCCGATCAGGGACTCGAACCCCAATTAACCGCTCCAGAGGCGGTCGTCCTACCATTAGACGAATCGGCAATATTCATCACGATACTGGAAAAAGCCCTTTTATTCAACCATTTACATAATCTATTTTTTAATATATATTTTGACACGGAACAAAAAGACTGAAAACTTCAGCACATCAAAAACTTCAACACAAACACAAAGAAAGGAGTATCCTGACATGCTTTTAAAAATTGGACGCATAATTGCGGTTGGGATGCTCGACGTTTCTGTTGGAATCATCGCTACCATACTACTAGCAGACGGAATGGGAATTCCGCTCAAGTGGTGGTATGTTGTCATCGGCGCGACTCTCAGCATCATCATCGACATCAGCATCATCAAAAAGAGCTTACACTACCCCAGCACCATACTTTTGGTGATAGTGCCGAGCGCGTACTTCGTCGGGTTTATGACAATGTGGTGGCTTGGGATTGATCGGCTGTCAGAGCACTTTCGTCACCTCACCTACTTTGTACTGCTCGCCGAAATCTGCCTCTTTGCACATTTTGTGCACGACAGCTTTGGTGTCGGCTGGGGTGTAAAATGGCTCTACCCTCTGTCGCAAAAAAGTTTCAAACTATTTTGCACAAAGGAAAACGAGTACGAGGGCGACCGCGTACTCATTTGGTGGACAGAAGAGGAGCTCAAAGTAGCGATCAAAAAGTATGGCGACCCAGACTGGATGTCAAAATACTGCATGAGTCCTCTATTTATTATCGACATTTTGTTCTGTTGTGGCGCAATAGCCATGATTGTATTGCGGTTCTTTATTTTTCGGCTATAAAAAGGGCTTTTCTTGCCTGCGACCACACATTCACGAGATGTGTGGTCGCTTTCTTTTTGTATTTTCATAACCCAAAAAGTCTGGTATAATACCGAGCATGCTATCAGAATCAATGGGCAAGCTCAGCAAAACGCTAGTAGACCTGCACACCAAACAGCCCACTTTCGTAAACAACAAACAAGTTTTTGAGGTAAACAAACTCATCAGCAAAGCTGCCACTTTTTATGAAAAAGTGCGATATCTCGTAGATTATCAAGAAGAGCACACTATCCGTCGCAACGCTATTGAGCGTATTTTGAAGCGAAAAGTAATAATAGAGGGTGGTGAAGTGTCTGGTCTTGCCCTACTCCAAGAGCTAGCCAGTGGACAATATATAGAAGAAGCGCAAGTCACAGAAGAGCTCGGACTTGAAATAGACAAGGTGCTTGGAAAATATTCAAAACTGCAGAGTTTTAAAGAAATTGCAAACGCGACAAGAAAAACTCTCATAAGCTTTACCGCAACAGAAATAGACCATCTACTCAGTCATTTGCATTACGCAAAAGACCAAGCTATCGTCGATGCTTTTTATGACATGACGCGCAAAAATATCATTTTGCCCGGAATGCATGAAAAAGAGGCGGACTTACAGCTATACTGCGCATGTCATCGCGCACTTTTTCGTGCTGATGAAGAGGCACTTTCTTATGCTCTTTGGTTAAAATATGTGCCTGCATGGAAAAATATTAGAGAAGAAGAAATGCCTGTTGTGGCAGAACATCTACAAACTGTCTTGCATGGTATAGAAATAACTCACAAAAATTCTATCCAGTGGCGACTTGTACAAAAACTCAAAAATGAAACTGTCTACTTTTTGATTGTTCGCGAGCTCGTACAGCAAAATGGCGCGGACTCTGGACATATTTTAGAAAATCCGGGCGAGCTAGAAATTTATACAAAGAGTTTGCTTGAAAAAAAGTATACGAAAGAAAATCAGCGCATCAGATCTAGCGGAGTGCGCGCTGTTATTTATCTTTTCTTTACAAAAATAATTTTTGCTCTCGCGCTTGAAGTTCCGTATGAAATAATCTACATTGGAAGCATTAATTATTTCCCACTGACAGTAAACATTCTTTTTCATCCCCTACTCCTACTCATCGCAACGCGTGGCGTCGGCTCTTTTGATGAAAAAAATACAAAAGCGGTCGTCACTGGAATGCAGGAAATGTTTTATCATGGCAATTCTACGAAAATAAAAATACGAACAGCAAATACTGGTCTAACATACGTTTTTGGTGCAGTATACCTAGTGCTTATTGGCACAGTCTTTAGCGCCATTATTGTCGGTCTACGAGCAATGCAGTTTAACATTGTCGGTGGCGCGATTTTCCTTTTCTTTTTGGCGCTAGTGAGCTACTTTGCTTTCCGTATTCGCTACAATGCAAAACGATGGAAAGTGACACAACGAGAGACGGCTGTATCACTACTTGTGAGTATATTTACAATGCCAGTCATACGCACAGGGCGATGGCTTTCTCAGAGTTTCTCTACGATAAACGTCTTTGTGCTCATCATGGATTTTATTATCGAAACTCCATTTAAATTTATCCTCAATTTCTCAAACCAATTTATCTCGTATCTAAAAGAAAAAACTCCTGAGGTTTATTAAAAAAAATATTAAGTCTTTTTTCTAGAATTTGCTGATTTTACAAACTCCGTGAAAAGTGGGTGCGGGTCAAGTGGTCGTGCCTGAAACTCTGGATGAAACTGTACGCCCACGAAAAACGGATGCGCACTGCGAGGAAGCTCTATGATTTCCATGAGCTGGCGACTTGGAGAAACACCTGAAAATACTAGACCTGCGTCTGAAAGTTTTTTTACATATTCAGGATTTATTTCGTAGCGATGCCTATGACGCTCGGAGATTTTTTCACGGCCATACGCTTCCCGAGCGATAGTACCCTTTTGCAGTACCGCCGGATATGCACCGAGGCGCATCGTACCACCATAGTTTTTAGATTCAAGATTGCGTTCTTGCTCTGGCATAATATAAATAACAGGATGAGGAGTTTTGGCGCTAACCTCGGTAGTGTGAGCGTTTTCTAGGCCAGCTACGTGTCTTGCGTATTCTATCACTGCAAGTTGCATACCATAACAAATACCAAAAAACGGAATTTTATTTTTGCGCGCGTATTCTATAACGCTGATTTTCCCTTCTACCCCAGTAGCACCAAAACCTCCAGGAACCAAAATACCGTCGTATTTTTTTAGAGAACTAAGTTTCTTTTTACCAGTTTCAAAATCTTTTGCGCTAATATAATGCAGTACTGGCTTTACACCCAAAATATATGCAGAAAATTTTATCGCTTGAATAATAGAGAGATAAGCGTCAGACAAAGAAAATTCCCCAGAATCAAAGTACTTTCCAACAATCCCGATATGCACTTTGCCGTTGCCATTTTTTACATTTGCAACAAATTTTTTCCACTCTGTCAGATCGGCAACTTTCTTTTTCGGCACAAGAGAAAGAGTTTTGCATAAAATGTCGCTCAACTTGTCGCGTTCAAAATTTATCGGCACGTCATAGATACTATCTACGTCTGGCGCGGAAATAATATTTTCTGGACGCAGGTTGCAGAAAAGCGCTATTTTGTCTTTGCGTTTTTGGTCTAAAGAAACTTCACTGCGTGCGATAATAATATCTGCTTGGACACCGACACTATTTAAAGTACGCGAAGCGTATTGCGTGGGTTTTGTTTTCATTTCCCCTATTTTCGAAGGCATCGGCAAATACGACACCATCACCACCGCCACATCATCACGATTTTTAAACTTCATCATACGCGCTGCCTCCAAAAAAAGTACATTTTGATATTCACCTATCGTGCCTCCGATTTCAATAACAGTCACATCAGCATCTGCGTTTTCGGCGGCGACTTCTATGCGTCGTATCACCTCAAAAGGCACATCTGGCACTACCTCTACCGTCTTGCCTTTGTATTCCAAATTACGCTCTTTGCGTATTACTTCCTGATATACACGGCCCGTCGTCATGTAGTTTATACGAGTGAGATTGATACCGAGGAAACGCTCATAGTTACCCATATCTTGGTCTGTCTCATCACCGTCGTTTAGCACAAAAACTTCGCCGTGTTCTGTAGGATTCATCGTGCCTGCATCTATGTTTATATACGGGTCAATCTTTAAAGCGGTCACAACAAAACCACGTGCTTTTAAAATAAGGGCAATAGAAGATGCGGCAACACCTTTTCCTACACCAGACATAACACCTCCAGTGACGAAGATATATTTTCTGACTTTCGGCGTGTTCTGTTTTTTCTGTGTATTCATGGTCAAAAAAATTTACATTTTGAGATATCGCCGTACTGCCAAGTAGCTAGATACAGCGCCGATACAAATACCTGAGCCAACAATAATTATGAAAATCTGTGGGAAATTTGAAATGTAATAATCAAACATGTTGAAGGTGATAAAAAAGTTGGCGGTCGTTTTACCAAACCAAAGAGAAATCGGATAGAAAATGATAAGCGTCAAAATACCGGCGATAGCCCCATACATAATACCTGATATGATAAATGGCCCACGGATATAAAAAGAACTCGCACCCACCAAACGCATCACCGATATTTCTTCTTTTGAAATAAATATTACGAGACGGATGGTGTTGAATGTGATGAGAATAGAGATAAGTGCCAAAACTAGTGTGAAAGTAAACCCGAGCTTGTCTGCCGTTGCAATAATTTTACTGAGCTTTTCTATTGCGTCTTTGTTTTTTGCGTAATTTATTTCAGCAACAATAGTCTTGCCGTTGTTTGAAAGAATGTTTTTGCCATGCAAAAATGTAGCAATGCCCTCATATTGCTGTGGCTCTTTTGCTTTTATGTTTAATTTTGCGCCGAGAGGATTGTCTGGAAGCTCGTTTAATGCCTGCAAAATAAACTCATCATTTTTATGACGCTGTCTAAAATCAGTGAGCTCTTGTTCTCTTGAAACATATGATACGAGCTCTACTTCTGGAAGCTTTTCTAGAGAGCTTTTTAATGCCAAAATATCCGCTTCAGGTGCAGAGGTTACAAAATACACATTTACATCAACCTTGTTTTTTATTTCCTGTAAAACCGCAGAAAGAATAGCTCCAGAAAATATCACCGAGCCGATTACAAAAAGTGTGACGACCATCACAAGAACAGAAGAAAGCGACACAAAGCCGTTGCGGAAAAATCCGAAAAATCCTGACCTCATTATTCTTTTTACATTTATCCAAAGCATATTTATTTTATTATATTACATATTTACTGTTTTTCTCATCTCTCACAATGCGACCGTTTTCCAAAGTTATCACTCTTCCGTTTAAAGAGTCAATGACTTCTTTATTGTGAGTCGCAAGTATCACAGTCGTGCCGAGGGCATTTATTTTTTTCAAAATCTGCACGATTTCATGAGTATTTAAATGGTCGAGATTTCCTGTCGGCTCGTCGGCAATGATAATATCTGGCTGATTTACAATAGCGCGTGCAATAGCCACTCGCTGTTTTTCTCCTCCAGAAAGCTCGTGTGGAAAACTCCAAATCTTGTGGTGCAAATCTACGAGGTTGAGCACGTGTGGCACATCGGCGTGTATCTCCTCGTCTGTGCGACCCGAAGCCTCCATCGCAAAAGCAATATTTTCAAAAACAGTTTTACCGGCTAGTAGGCGAAAATCTTGAAAAATCACGCCGACTCTGCGACGAAACTTATTTATATCTTTTGCTCGCAAGGAGTGAATATCTACTGACTCAATAAATACTTGTCCAGATGTCGGAGTATCTTCGGCGAGAAGCATTTTTAAAAGAGTACTTTTGCCAGCACCAGACTGCCCGATTATAGCAACAAATTCTTGGGGTTCGATAGAAAAAGTAACGTCTTCAAGGGCGACCGAATCATCTGCGTATATCTTTGAGACTTTATCAAAATAAATCATATGTTTTCAATTTGTAACATTATAGCATTTTTTCAGCTTCGATAAACTCGTCAATATCTCCCCCGAGGACTTTTTCAATATCGCGGACTTCTACGTCTGTGCGATGGTCTTTTACCATTTGGTATGGGTGCATCACATACGAACGAATCTGATTTCCCCACTCTATCTGGGTTGTTTTGCTCACATAAAGACCGCGTTCTTTGCTTTGGCGTTCTTCTTCGAGTTTTTTATAAAGTTTTCCCCTTAGCACTTGCAAAGCTTGCTCGCGATTTTGAGCTTGAGAACGCTCTGAGCTGGCATGCGCAGCAAGGCCTGTCGGAATATGCACCACGCGCACCGCCGTCTCACGCTTGTTTACATTTTGCCCACCTGGTCCGCTTGATCTAGAAAACTCAAATCGCAAATCTTCGTCTGGAATTTCCAAATCATGCACTTTTTCAAACTTTGGTATCACTTCAACCATTGAAAAAGATGTGTGGCGAAGTTGTTTTGAACTAAATGGAGAAATGCGCACAAGTCGATGTACGCCGGATTCATTTTTGAGTGTGCCGTATGCGTTTGCGCCAACTATTTCTATCGTAATATTTCTATACCCACCGTGGTCGTTTTCGTGTTTATGAATTATGAAAAAATTCCAACCTTTTTTCTCAATAAACTTTATATACATCTCAAGCAAGATGTGTGAAAAATCTTCGGCGTCATCTCCACCCGCACCAGAAAAAATTGTCATTATGGCGTTGCCTCTGTCGTACTTTCCCACGCCCGCAAGCTCGTCTTTTAGTGTTTGAAGTTCTTTTATTTTTGTCTGCGCCCCGTCTTTGTTATTCCAAAAATCAGACCGCGCCATATCCGCTTCAATATCTGTAATTTTTTGAGAAATTTCCTCTTTTGTCATACTGTAAGACTAACAAATTACCCCTAAATTGGAAGGAGCCGAGTGTATGTCTATTACACTCGGCTCCCCTTTGATCTCAGCGCATGAAGCACCATGAAGCACATTTTTTTTCCCAAAATTGGAAAGTGGACAAAAGATCTTTGATGACCCTTGAACGTGCGCCGCGAATGGCTGAAACCAAAGTTTTGTTGGCAAGATGGTCGCTGTAATCTAAAGCGGGAGAATGTCCCCTAAGGAAAGATAGCACCGAAGCACCACTTTTTTTAGTTTTGAGACCTCACCGTCTATGGACCTATCGCAATCATCATCCAACGTCACTGCTTCTATATTAAATACTATACCTATAAATATAAAGCGCAATAGTGGTCAGGTGCGGTCTGTGGATTAGATTTGCACCCCAAAAACTTATCTCAACACACCTCCCCACTCTACTACTGTAAACCCATTACGCTCGGTTGGAGTTATATCAAGCGGTTTAACTGATATTGATTCTGTGAGTGGCTTGTAATCCATTAGAACACGGATAATCGTATCCGGTTGTGGATAAATAAACATTGGTGCTGAGCGGTCAATTTCAGACCTTGAAATGAATGTAATAAAATAATAAGGAGCGCGAGATAGCATTGGAACCCAAAATTCCAAGAAGTCATCACGCTCTTGCTTATTCAAACCAAACAGAGAAAGTTTTGCATCCAATACCGAGTGAATATAGTTTTTTGCGACATCCACCACACACCGCCCGCTACAACTAAAAGCGCGACAACTCCTAACCCAACAAGGGTTGGCGTAGTTTTAGTGCCTTGTTGCGGTTGCACAGGAGTCGGAGGAATCAGCTGACCCATTATTGGTTGTTTAGGTTGGGTTGGTTCCATAATGTAAATTCTTGTTTCTTTATTATATCAGAAGTGATAATGCTAGATAAATACTTGTCAACAAGTGCAGATATAACCCTGTCTCGATCAAGCGGTTCGGCAATTTTTACTTCACCACGCTTTATAGACACAGGCACGAGAGTAAATCGTATTTTCTCATCACTCCATTCTGCATGGACGGTTAAACCGTGTTCCGTTGCAAACGAAAAATCTTGATCAAAAATAAAATTGCCGAGGGAATAAAAAATTGCTTTATTTTTGTATATTTCAATCGGCTGTACAACATGAGGATGTGCACCGATAACCAAATCTGCTCCCGCATCAATAAATTTATGCGCGAGCATTTTTTGCCTCTCGCTTGGCGTTGGTAAATACTCAATTCCCCAGTGTGCAAATAACACAACACGTGAACATGATGCTCTGATATTTCTAATTTCTTCGAGTGTAGGTGTCGGGTCAGGAGTAAATAAATCGTGATAACCGACAAGGCAAATTGTTTTGCCTTGCACGAATAATCGCCCTGAAACATTGTCGTTATTCTGAGGAGAACCGAAAGCAATAATGCCTGCACTATGAAGATTATTTTTTGTTTGCTCATATCCGTCTTTTCCGAAATCAAATGCATGGTTATTCGCTAAAGAAAGAGCGGTGAAATTTAATTTTCCAAGCAATCCAGCGAACATCGGATCAAATGTGAACCGGAGGATCGATGTATCTTTTTCGGAAACCGATGGCTTGTTGGTTATCGTTCCCTCAAGGTTTCCAATCACTGCGTTTGTTCCAAGAAATAATCTTTCCACTTTTGCAAACAAAGAATTAGTGCCGTATTTTCTTGCGTATTTTGCAATTCCTCTATCAAGCATTATGTCTCCAACAAAAAGCAAACTAGCATCGCCACTAATTTTTTCTGAATCCCCTTGCTTAAAATAACCACTGATGTATCCTGTCGTTTCCATCAAATCTTGATTGCCAACAATGTCTGCAGAATTTATTCCGCCAGTTTGAACAAATATTTTTTCTCCCACACTTTCCGCTACCTTCAAAACTGTTCGGAGTGTTGGGACTGTATCAATATCAAGACGAGGTAATATCTCATAATCAAATTCTTTTATTGCCTGAATAGCCAATCTGTCATGCGCATCAGCAATATATTTTGGCAAGTAATGAGACATATCAATAGTGCCAACGATGGCAGTTTGTGAAAGATCGAGTTTTGAAAGTTCGCTAGCAAGCGCGTCAATCATTTTATTTGGTGCATTATCATGAATGACTAAAGAAATAATGGTGGCGTTTGGAAATGAGTTCGCGACATACGGTACGATTCCAGTTATGCCGTGTTCTTTGGAAAAAATTCCCTCTTCTTCAACTACTAAACCTTTCTCAATGAGTAAATTCGCAAGCTCGTTTGCGGGCTGTATCGTACCAAGAGGAGTTTTCCATCCATAGCGAGAAGTGATAATCGGTGAGCGTCCAGCGTTCCAATTATTTTGTGTTATGAGTACAACCGTCTTTACTTTTGGATCGGCAGAAAGTGCGAATTGTCTGGCAATAATGTGTGCCGCCAAAATATGCTGATTGACGATAAAAATACGGGGTGCAGGAGAAAGTGGTTTGGTGTTTTCAAAAGATTTTACTGATTGGGTGAAAAAATCAGAATTGTCATAATAATACATCGAGCTATGGAAATTCTTGTTTTCGGGAATAATTTTTTCACTTTCTGGTTGGCGAACATCAAACCACGTCAGAGACAGAAAGAGAGCCAGAATACAAAGTAAAATAATTGTGGCAAGTCGTCGCATATTTCAATTTTAGCTCAAATTGATGTTAAAAGATATTTGGGACGGCATCTTTCGCTAAAATCCAAAACCTAAATCTCTAATTCTGGAGCCATTGGCCGGGAT
>JBCLGW010000004.1:0-28630 GCA_039740835.1 Parcubacteria group bacterium
AGTGCATTTTACCAAGACAGCTACAACGGTTTTGGTATGAAAGCATCATAATATACAAGCTATAATTTTTCAATTAATTCACATCAAAAATCCTGCACAGAACCCTCAATCATTTCCACAAATTTTATTCCAAGTGGCTCAAGAACCGCCTTGGGTAAACGGTGCACAGGACCGAGTTTCTTTAAATCAAGCATACCGTCATGCACCGGAAAACAAATTTTTGGACTTATTTCTTTTGCATAATCTATCGCTTGTCCTATCGTCAGCCAAGGACCAGCTACGGGCAAAGCGAGAATTTCTACTGATTTTTGTGGATTATACAAAGCGTCCCCTGGGTAAAATAATCTTTCACCGATAAAATAACCAGTGTTTTGCACAGGAGTTATCGTGCTGTAAATATAAGCATGCTCGTCTCCATGACCTTCTATATTTAAACCGGCAAAAGTTGTTTTTTGGTTTTGTTCAACCAGCTCAAAATTTACTCCTTCTTCGGTCAAGATTTTACCCACCGCGCTATTTGTTATAACTTTCGCTTTCGGATTATTTTTTAAAACAGTTTTTAATGAGTCAATATGAAAATGGTCTTGGTGTTCGTGGGTAATAATAACCAAATCAACATTATTTATCTTATCTTGGGCTGTAGAATAAGCGCCTGGATCTGTAAGTATGCGTAACCCACCCTCTTCTATAAGTAAACAACAATGTCCAAGCTTGGTGATTTTCATACAAATATTATATCTTGAGTTTGCAAAATGACCAAAAAAATGGATAATTTATTAAACACATGCCGGTGTAGTTCAATGGTAGAACGGGGGACTCATAAGCCTCAGAAAGTGGTTCAATTCCACTCATCGGCACAATTTACGAATAAATAGAGAGCAGTTGAATAAACAAGATTTATCTGCTAGATTATAGCTTGTGCGGTCGTAGCTCAACTGGTTAGAGCACTCGCCTGTCACGTGAGAGGTTGTGGGTTCAAGTCCCATCGACCGCGCAAAACAGAAAAAGCCATCAATTTTGGTGGCTTTTTCTATTTTGCGCGAGCGAAGCAATGTCTGGGGGACATTGCGTTGGGACTTGAAGACCTTTTGAGCCGATTTTTGAGTTTACGAAAAAAATCGCCAAAAGGTGTACAGATCCTGTAAGGATCAAGATTCCCATCGACCGCGCAAAATAGAAAAAGCCATAGAAATATGGTTATTTTTTATGTGAGTCTACTGGACGAAGAACTGTGATATTATTTTGTTATGGAAAGTGTACCAAAACCACAAATTGAAAGTAAGGAACGAAGGATTAAGCTCCTGCTGGGCTTGCGCGATTTCCCTAAAAAGAATCAAGATGAAAAAAGAGCTTTGCTTGGGAGTGAACAACGTGTTGCTGTTTTTGACACCATATCAACTACAACCAATCCAGCATCAAAACGAGAAGTAAAGAAAGGGATTGTTCTTGAAGCTGTAGAAAAAAGATTGGTGTCTGGGGAACTATTACGTCAACACCCTCTGATTTATATCGGTTCTGGGACAGATGTTGAATATCCCCTTGCACTGGGAGGGCGAAGTATATTAATGGTAGATCCTATTTTTGGACATGAAGAGGCTCGACAAGAACTTATAGAAAAAATTCGAAAGATTGTTGCTGAAAACTCGGTTATTGAAGATACTGCCATAAATTTTAAATTTGATTTTGGTGAAGGTCCTGAAAATGTGAGGGTCGAAATGGTTGCCCAACATTATCCTTATTCTGAAGATAAAAGAAAAGAAGGAGACTATAATCTTCCACAAGAAAACGGAGTAATTCTTTTGTATGCTCCAGACGGAGTGATAATAAAAGAAAATTTACTAAGAGAAAAGCTAGTGGAAGGAGGGATTATTATTAATGAATATACTTTAACTAATAAAGATGGGCGAAGTATTGAAATGGGAAATTAAAGATTATAGTGTAAATTACTAGAGCGTCGGGTTTTGTAAGTCTGGAATGTAAATATACCCTTTGTTTTCCATGACCAGAGTTCTCACTTTGTCCACTAGACCGCGCAGTATATAAAAAACCGTCCTTTACTGGGCGGTTTTTATGTTACAATTTCTCCATGTCTACATATTTGATTACGGGTGGGGCGGGATTTATTGGTTCAAATATTGCGCGGGCGCTTTTGGAAAAAGGTGAAAAAGTGCGGATACTCGACAATCTTTCTACGGGAAATATTGAAAACATTAGGCCTTTTTTAGACAAAATAGAGTTTACCCAAGGCGATATGACAGATATGCAAACAGCACAAAAAGTGGTGGCTGGTGTTGATTTTGTACTTCATCATGGAGCTGTCGCATCTGTGCCGAGGTCTGTGGATAATCCAATAGAAACAAACAAAGCAAATATTGAAGGCACCCTGACAATGCTCGTCGCCTCTCGTGATGCTGGTGTAAAAAGATTTGTTTATGCGGCATCTTCTGCTGTATACGGCGACTCCCCCATCATGCCAAAAGAAGAATCTATGCCGACCGTACCAAAATCTCCTTACGCTATACAAAAACTTACCAGCGAACAATATTGCCAAAGTTTTTTTAAACTTTACGGTCTTGAGACTGTATGCCTGCGATATTTCAATGTGTTTGGACCAAATCAAGACCCGACTTCTCTATACTCTGCTGTCATTCCGATATTTATAAAAAAAATAATGGCTGGAGAAACACCAACAATTTACGGTAGCGGTGAAATTTCCCGAGATTTCACATACATAGAAAATAATATAAACGCAAATATTTTGGCTTGTCACGCTCCGAAAGAATGTGCTGGAGAAGTGATAAATATCGCAAGCGGTGTAGAGATTTCACTAGACCAGCTTGTAAAAAAAATAAACAATGTTCTTGGCGTACAGATTAAGCCCGTATATGAAAAAATGAGAAGGGGCGACGTCACCCACTCACTCGCTGATATTTCAAAAGCAAAAAGACTACTCGGGTATGATGTGACTGTAAGTTTTGACGAAGGACTCAAAAAGACTATTGAATATTACAAAAATCACTAAAGCAAAACCGCCCAAATAGGCGGTTTTGTATCCTTGTTGCGGAGACCGGAATTGCACCGATAATCTCAAGGTTATGAGCCTTGCGAGTTACTGTTACTCTACCCCGCGATGTGTTTCCATATAGTAGCATAAAACCATAAAAAAACAATAGGTGGTAGCAACAAAAAAATAAAACATACAAAAAAAACAGTACGCATAAATCGCTGGTGCGATTTTGCTCCGTCTCGGCTACCCGCCTGCGAAGCCTGTTTTTTTGTATGTTTTATTTTGTTGTTGCTACCACCTGATGACGGGTTAAGGGATGAATAAACTCACAGACAATACACCTAAGCCCGATATACTCCAAGTTCCACCAGCTGGAACAGGCGCAAAACACGTACTGCCCATACTAAACCCAGAGGTTCCACTGCGGCATATAGTGTAACCGTTTATATTCAATTGGACCATTCCGTTCGGGTCGAATATGCAACAGCTCTTACTATTCACAAAAATTGTTTTTCCATAATTGTTTGTACCACTCATGGCGGCATCGTGTACCCATACACCCACACCCCCACCACCACCACCCCCACACACCACCGTACCATCAGCATTAATAGTAGTAATTGCTTGACCTACTGTGCAAGCACCCGTAACACGAGTCTGTGTCGTACTCAAACATTTTCCACTTGTGCCTGGCGTACAAAAATCAGTCGCTTCAACTTTTGTTACGGTAGTGTTACCAATTCTTACCATGTTGCTTGCACTCACTATTGCGCCACTTCCGAGAGCGGTGGCGTTGACGATGGATGGGGTTGAAACATCGGCGGCATAACCGACTGCGGTGTTGAAGGTGCCGATGGTGTTGCCAAGGAGGGCGCTGAAGCCGACTGCGGTGTTGAAGCCGCCGCTGGTGTTATTCCCGAGGGCGCTGTAGCCGTTTGCGGTGTTGAGGGAGCCGTTGGTGTTAATCATGATGGCGCCACGGCCGACTGCGGTGTTGTAGGTGCCGTTGATGTTAGCCTCGAGGGCGCCCCAGCCGACTGCGGTGTTGTGGGCGCCGATAGTGTTAGACTTGAGGGCGTTGAAGCCGACTGCGGTGTTGTGATCGCCGTTGTTGGTGGTGGTCGTATTAAGGGCACCAAAGCCAACTGCAGTGTTACTATTTACTGCCCTCGCAAAATTTACACCACCGTATTTATAAGCTGAGCCAATAGGCACATTGAGTCCACCTGCAGTCAGTTGGCCTACCTTTATTTGTGTACCGTCACCCACATTTACCGGTGCAGACACATTTCCCAATGGTGGTGCTTCTGTCGGTCCAATCCAAGCAGCACTTACATAAGAGATTCCTAGTGCAAGTAGTAGAGCTAGAGCAATAACTTTTATGGTGTTAATTATTTGAGATGTGGTTTGGGTTTTCATATATTTACTTAGTTTGAGTAATAAAAATATTCACTAATACCAAAATAATACCACATAACACAGACTGTGAGGGTGAGGGTGTTGATAAAGAGAGGATGAAAAAAGACAACAGATGGTAGCAACAAAAAAATAAAATACACAAAAAACAGGCTTCGCAGGCGGGTAGCCGAGACGGAGCAAAATCGCACCAGCGATTTATGCGTGCTCTTTTTTAAGAGTTTTTTTGATTTTTATTTTGTCGCTACTTAATTAGGAACATTTGGGTCAAAGTCAGCAATACCCTGAATTGGCCCAGTCACGATTATTGTATTTACTTGAGCTCCAGAGGTTGCTGGAGCTGGCACATTTTCTATTCCACCCACATCTCCCGGGTACCGTGCCACAAAACTCACTTCGGTAACATTTGTGGTAACATTTGTGGTAATATTTTCCGTAACATTTATAGGTTGTTTGCTCAGAGAGCCACCACTCATTGGTTTACTATCACTTGGTTCATTCTTTTCAGAAACATCAGAGACATCAGAGACATCAGAGACAGGTGGTGGGCAATATCCTTCTGGAAAAGGGCATGAACTAATCCCTCCATTTTTGTTATTGATCTCTTGTTCCTGTCGCCACGACAACATCTGAGGCTGATTTTCTTCAGTATTCTCTTTGGTGTCCTCATTTTTTAAAAAAATGAAAGAAAGACCCAACAATAATAACCCTACAATCCCTACTCCCCATTTCAATTTTTCCGCTGGTATAGAAAACATAGATATTATTTTCATTCATTAAAGAATCCACTTCAACAGTGCGATTCCGACTGATTTGATCATAAACTTTTTACCTGTCCCGCTATGATTCACCATAGGGTCGGTGAGAGTAGTATATCTTGGTGTGATAATTAATCTTCCTTGTATCTTGCTGTGAACATTTTGATTGTTACAATTATCTGAAGAAGGGACATTAGGCGTTTGATACGGGGTTATTTTTAAATTTGTAATGAGATGACTACCCCAACTTGTCATGGACATGGTCGAAAGATAGTTTGTATTGTTACAGCCAATAGTCCCCGCTACGAGCCTAGCCTGTAAAGTAACTGTTCCGTTTGTTGTGCTATTAACGTTAACGATATAGTAGGTAACGTTATGCCCCGCAGCTCTAAGGGCATCGCATTGTTGTTGAATTTGTGGTTCTAATAGTGGTGGTCCAACATGAACCTGTCCAGGGTTATTGTAGACACAAAATGCCAGAATATCGGCGGAGTTTGTTTGAACACCAGTGGTATTCGTATACAAATCGTTCGGGGATGAGTTATCCCCTTCCTCAACATAAAGGGCTGTTCTGTTTTGAATCTGCCATGGTTGATAATAACTATATCCAAGCGTAAACCAATTTGTTGCGAGATTGTTGCTTGCGTCTATGCCAGCTTTCGTAATCACATTTGCTATATCAAGAATAGGATAAGGAGAAACATAGGTAGGAGGAGAAACTCTCGTATAAACATCAAGTTGGCCACTAATAGGGTACTCATGCGCAGCAGTATAGGGCATCATTTGTGAAAGTGGTGAATCAGGCCAAGCAGTTCTGCAGTTTGTGCTATTAAATGGGCCGAAACAGATGGTTGGGGCAGTGAGCCGTGTTGATGAAAGAATTCCTGCCTTTGTCTGTGTAGTTGGCCCCACATTTAACGGTGCAAATACGTTGTTACCTGGTGGTGTTGCTGTCGGTCCAGTCCAAGTATCATGGCTAGTAGCACTTACATAAGATATTCCTAGTGCGAGTAGTAGAGCAAGAGTAATGACTTTTATGGTGTTGATTATTTGAGATGTGGTTTGGGTTTTCATAATTTTACTTGGTTTGAGTAATAAAAATATTCACTAATACTAAAATAATACCACATAACACAGACCATGAGAGAGAGGATGTTGATAAGGGAAGGATGCAACAAAAAAATAACGGCAGAAAAATAAAAGTATACAAAAAAGAGCACGCATAAATCGCTGGTGCGATTTTGCTCCGTCTCGGCTACCCGCCTGCGAAGTCTCTTTTTTGTATACTTTTATTTTTCCGCCGTTATTTTTTTGTCGCTAACACCTATATGTACTTAAACTCCCTAAACACACTCTCATACAGCGCAATCACCCTTCTCGCCTCTCGATCATTGAGCTGGAAATTTGAACCTTCATGAGCAATAGCATTTCGCACTTTATGCGCCTCCCACGCATTGTTTAAAGTAGTAAAATCACTCTGCTCTATTGCCTTTAATTTTTCACCAAGCGAAGCCCCGTTGTAACCCATACTATCCACTAGCTCATTTAAAATACTGTCGGCTTCAATAATAGCTATCTTCCAATCGTTTGGATTTTCTGATTCAAGATGGTCTATGACACGCTCCCATTTTTTGTTGGTATACACGGGTCGAGCTTCACCTGTAGCAGACTCTGCAAAAGCCGTCGCTTTTTGGGGAGCAAATTTTTTATTAATTTCCTTTTTAAGTTCTCTGTGTTTTCTGGATGTAGAAAAAATCCAAAAAAGCAAAAGTGCGATGGCGAGATAAGAGAGTATTTTTAAATAAGGCAAAATCCTTAAAAACCATTCGTATAAACCTCCAAAATTAAATCGGTCCAAAAAACCAGTAAGAAAAATCAAAAAATAACTGATGATAAGGATTATAATACCCGCGATAAAAACAAATTCCCATGGGTTTGTTGCGCCCAAAGGACCTTCGTCTGAAGTCGAAGCGGGAGCTGGTTTTTTCTTATCATCAAATGCCATGCGTATATTATACTATACTACGCACTGTCCTCATTTAGAAAATCCTTGCCCACCAAAAACAGTAAGTCTTCACAACACATTGCTGACATTATTTGCAGACCAAGCGGAAGCTCTACTCCGTCTACGTTTGTAGTGCCAGACGGCACAGAGAGCGCTGGAATACCTGCAATGTTTGCTGGCACTGTAAAAATATCAGCCACATACATTTGCACTGGGTCTTTTATTTTTTCGCCGATTTTAAAAGCTGGTGTCGGAGTGGTCGGCGTAATGATGACATCTACTACTTTAAAAGCTTCATTGAAATCCTGAATAATGAGAGCACGTACACTTTGCGCTTTGTTGTAAAAAGCATCGTAATATCCAGAAGAAAGGACGTAAGTTCCGACCAAAATTCGTCTACGCACTTCTTTACCAAAGCCAAGACCGCGAGATTTTTTATAATCTTCAAGCAGATTTTTTCCGTCTTCATAAAAACCAAAACGCATTCCGTCAAAGCGTGCAAGGTTTGAAGACACTTCTCCAGGCATCAAAATGTAGTATGTCGGAAGCGAATATTCTACATGTGGAAGTTTTATATCTTTTATTTCATATCCAAGTTTTTTTAGACGATCTATCGCATCAAGAAAGTTTTTGCGCACAGACTCATCTATCCCCTCTAGCTCCAAAAGATGTCTCGGCACGCCCACTATCGGCTTCTGTCCTCCCAATACTTTCCGCGCTGACATCTGCACGTATTTTGCATCAGGCACACTTGTACTATCAAAAGAGTCTTGCCCTTTTATTGCATTAAAAACAATTTCAGCATCGGAAACATTTTTTGTTATCGGCCCTATCTGGTCTAGCGAAGAACCCATCGCTATCAGACCGTGTCGAGAAACACTGCCATATGTAGTCTTTAAACCTACGCAACCACAAAAGCTTGCCGGCTGTCGCACAGACCCAGCTGTGTCTGAGCCGAGCGCTACTAGAGCACCTTGCATCGCGACAGACGCAGCGGAGCCACCAGATGACCCACCAGGTACCCGAGTCTCGTCTAGAGGATTTCTCGTCACTCCGTATGCCGATGTTTCAGTGGAGCTTCCCATCGCAAACTCGTCCATATTTGTGCGACCCAAAAAAACCACGCCCCCCTCAAGCAATTTGCTAGCTACAGTAGAGTCATATGTTGCCGTATAGTTTTCCAAAATTTTTGAAGAGGCGCTGGCTTTTTTGCCTTTGATTAAAATATTATCTTTTACCGCAAAAGGAATACCCGCCAAAAGTCCGCTTTTACCACTATCAATGAGTGCTTGCGCGCGTGCTATCTGCTCGTCTAAATCAGAAAATATTTCCAAAAAGGCATGTACAGAAGTGTCGCGAGTTTTTATAACATCCAAATACGCATCACAAAGCTCGCGTACAGAAAAATCTTTTTTTACAAAATGGTCGTGTGCTTTTTTTATCGTCAGTGTAGAGAGGTCGATTTTCATATTACAAAATTACAAAATTTTCTTTACTTTGAGATAGTCGCCCTCGCGTTTTGGCGCCTCGTTTAAAAGCACTTCTGTATAAAGGCCTGTTTCGTGCGGAATACCGTCTTCACGCAAAACATTTCGCACCAAAGCCGTGTCTATACTCTGCTCTTTCTGCGCTTTTGCCGAAGCGTCCCCCACTTCTTTTATCTTTCCAACATAATTTAAAATCACTTCCAAATCTTGGCGTAGTGTTTCTTTTTCTTCTTGTGGCACTTCGAGCCGAGCGAGCTCTGCGAGTTTTTCTATATCTTTTATCTCAATCATAATAATTACAATAACAGGAAAATAGCTTTTATCAACCTATCATTTTTACAAATTCGTCTTCTGTGATAACGCGCACGCCGAGCTTTATAGCATTATCTAGCTTTGAGCCAGCGCTCTCGCCAGCGACCACAAAGTCTGTTTTTGACGATACTGCACTTGAAACTTCACCACCGAGTAGACGGATTTTTTCTTTTGCTTCATCTCGACTCATTTTTGAAAGTGAGCCAGTAAGTACAAAAGTTTTGCCAGCAAAACTAGATTTTTTTGATGGATATTTTTCTGCCACGATTTCAATGTGTGATAAAAGGTGCGCCAAAATCTCTTTATTTCCCCCATCATCAAACCAATCGCACAAAGAGCGAGCGACTATCGGACCGACTCCATAAAGTGCCGAAAGCTCCTCAAACGAAGCTTTTTTTATAGCATCTATTGTGCGAAAATATTTTGCAAGATCGTGCGCTGTCTCCTCGCCAACCTGAGGAATAGACAGAGAAATGATGAGTCGTGGGAGCGTGACTCTGCGAGCTTTTTCTACCGCTGAAATCAGATTGTCTACGGATTTTTCTGCAAAGCGTGGCAAGTCTATAAGGTCGCCTTTTTTAACTGCAAAAATATCATCAAAAGAAGAAATAATATTTTTATCTAAAAGCACATCAATAACCTTTGGTCCGAGTCCATCTATATTAAAAGCTTTTTTTGAAACAAAATGATAGAGCTTGCGTTTGTGTTGGGCGACAGAATTTTTGAAAACACATCGGTACGCCACCTGTCCGGGGATGCGCTCTATACTCCCGTCTCCCCCGCACTCTGGCACATTTTTTGGAAAAACATATTTTTTCTCGCGACCAGTACGCATTTCTAAAAGCACGCGTACGATGTCTGGTATTACATCCCCCGCTTTTTGCAAAACCACAGTATCGCCTACGCGCACATCCAGACGCTTTATTTCGTCTTCATTGTGAAGTGTCGCTCGCGAAACCGTTGAGCCAGCCACAGACACTGGACGCAATACAGCGACAGGTGTGAGCACGCCAGTGCGTCCTATCTGAAGTTTTATATCTTCTACCACCGTCGTCACCTGCTCTGCTGGAAATTTGAAAGCGATAGCAAAACGCGGAGCTTTGCCAGTAAACCCTAGTGCATCCTGATATTTTTTTTCATTTACTTTTACAACAACACCATCAATAAGATAATCTTCTTTTGGCGCTTTTTTTTGCCACTCTTTCCAAAAAGAAATTGTCTCGGAAATATTTTTGCAATGTTTAAAATGTCTATTAACCTTGAACCCCAAACTTTGCAAAAGTTTTAATTCTTCAATCTGTGTTTCAGGAATTTTTATGCTAGATTGTGCGATGTCATAAACAAACATTTGCAATGGTCGTTTTGAAGCAACAGCTGGGTCAAGCTGTCTGATAGACCCAGCCGCCACATTTCGTGGGTTTGCAAACACATCCTCTCCCGCCCGAGCCCTCTCTTTATTGAGGTTCGCCAGACCTTTTTTGCCCATCCAGACTTCACCTTCTACTATCACATCAATATTTTGTGTAAGTCGCAGTGGCACAGACTCTATAGTACGCACATTCATCGTTACATCCTCGCCGACTTTTCCATCGCCACGAGTCGCGGCGTTTTGTAAAAGACCGTCAACATAATCCAGTACAATTTTCAAACCATCAATTTTTAATTCAGCAGAATATGTCGGGTTTATTTTTTCATCTTCCCCGAGTTCTTGGCGCAACATTCTTTTTATACGCTCATCAAAATTTACAATATCTTCTTCTGTAAAAGCATCGTTGAAAGACCACTGCGCTACTTTGTGTGGCACTTTTTTAAACTCAGGCAATGGTGCGCCCGCAACACGCTGAGACGGCGAGTCTAAAGTAATGAGCTCTGGATATTCTCCTTCTATTTTTGAAAGCTCGTCTTTTAGTGAGTCTAGCGCCTCTGGAGAAACCTCGTCTTTATCTAGCACATGATACGAAAAACGATACTTTTCTATCGTTTCTTTAAGCTTTTTTAGGCGCTCTACGATGCTTTTTGTGGCTCGTGACATACACGAATTGTACCTGTTACTGAGGAATTTTCAATCTTTAATAAAAACCTCCTAATAAGTCTCTATCCGTTGGCGCTCTAGGCGTGTTGAGCTGTTTCTGTCGCAGGTGTTGTATCCGCGGGAGGTAATGGTGGTAGCACCAAAACCATTTACCCACTGTTCTTTTTTTACACGCACTATAGCGCATGGTCCGTTAAATAATCCATCTAGTGGAAGAATATCTAAATCTATGACAAATATACTTACGTCTGGTGGTGTACTTGCAAACGACCCACCGACAACCGTCGGTGTCTCAGTTGGCACTGTCGGTACATTAGGAACTGAATCAGTGAAAATAGATCTACCACTACAATTTATAATGTGGGCAGTTGATGTAGAAAAGGCACTTGCTCCATTTGAACCAAGTGGATTTCTTACATCCCAAAACATTGCACACTCCACACCAGAGTCTGCGGCATAAAAAGCAATCTGAGAGTCTCTACCCGCAGACGAAAGTATGAGCTCTTTAAAAGAAATGTCGGACAAAGAAAAACTAATCAAAAGCAATGTGCTGGTGACAATCACCGCCATAAGTAGAGCGAAACCTTTTTGTTTGTTTGGTTTAGTCATGATCACGGAGAGGTGAGCTGTTGCCAGTTTAATAAAAGGTCTGAAACTTCTACACTTGTCCTAACACCAGAGCTATTCGGCTGAGCCCAAGATACTGTGACTTTTACTATTACCGCATTTATGGGGATTTGAGAAGTCGTACCAACATAATAAATCGGAACCACTTGTATGTTTCTCCTAAAAGAGGTCAGTTTAGCTGAACCACTATTATACTGAAATCTTTCGGTGTCATTATTTAAATAAAGTAGTGGGCAGACCCCACCTAAACAAGTGTTTGGATTTTCATAGTTAGTAGTGCCGTCACCTATTCTTATAGAGCCCCCACTTGAATCCACCATACAGGTTTTTGTAGGAAGTGTCGGAGTTCCAGTAAAACAAGCAGAACCTTCACCCGCAGCAAAACCATCAAGCCAATAGGGTGCGACATCTGAATTTGCATTTTCAAGCATCTCCAAGCCATTGTTGTCGCGCAAATGTCTGATGTATTCTATGGCATCCTGTGCGAGATAGTATGCTGTCACTTTATTTTTCACCATTGATGAAAACTGCAGACTAGACTGCGCTACCGCAAAAGTTCCACTAATAGCCAAAAGTAAGATAGAAACAGCAACCAGTGCCTCTACGACGGTAAAGCCCTTATTATTTTTTGATAAAAAATTATTCATACTATAGCTGTTGATAAGACTTATCTTGATCGCGTTGAGAAATCGTCGTTTGAATATTAAACTGCGACCTTATCGTACTTTTTTCACCAGCATACCCTCTTATAATAATAGTTACGCGTGGTTGTTCTACGTCACGTTGGTTAGCAGTATTTAAAAACAATGGTGCTGTGCCATATACATAAACACGGAAATAAGTAATTTTCACTTCTGGCGCGGTGATGGCTATGTAGTTAGTGGTACTATCTATAGAACGAAATATACTTCCAGTCTGATTTACCGGGTTTGTTTCTACATATTTAAATCTGTAAACATCCAAACCCTCAGGAGGATTTACTGCATCTTTAGTAAAACGGAAAGTAAGAGCGTTTTTGGGAATTGTGTCACAATCAGATGCAATACTACCACCAGTATAATTATATGAACTACCATTACCACTACCATTACCACTACCACTATCATTTACACCACAAAAATACTTGTCCCCCACAAAAATACTTTTCACCATACTGTTTACCATCAAATTCAAATTGTTTACAACAGATTTTATTGCTTGGTTTTTTCTGTTTGCATCTAGTAGAGCTATCACCGAAGCGAGACTCACAAGCATCACAATGGTAAATATAAATACTGCGACGAGTATCTCTATGAGCAAAAATCCTTTTTTATTTTTTATGTTTTTACGCATTGATTATTTTTTTGCTATTATTACGTCGAAATAGGCGTGTCGGTTACAGAAATCTGCCCAGTAGAATATATTATTATATATTTTACACGACCCGCTGGAGAAGTAAGCTGTATTTCTGCGCCGTTTAGGCTTCCGTCATTTGTTCTAAAAATAGCATCTGGCTCTGGTCTTTTGAAGGTGATATCAATAAAAAAAGAACTTGTGGTGAAAAAAGGACTTGTGGTGTTGGCTAGGGAACACGTCCAAGGAGGTTGTGACACAAGTACGCAAATTCTTGATATCCTATTTCCCCTACCGATGGTGGTGGTTTCTAGTGTTATATCATCGTTCGAATTATATATCTCGTTGGGATTTTTGTCAGCAAAAAATATATATTTGGGCAGAGTTGTGGACGTATAATTTAAATCAAAATGCACACCGTATGCTAGACCGAAACGCTGGGCTTCTGTCAAAGAAATAGTGTTGGTAGGTTTTATCTCCCGCGTGCTCACTCCATATACTTGCGCTTGACGCAAAGCAATTCCAATCCTAAAAGATAGGTTTGTTATCTCCAGATTGTCATTAAACTTTTTGTGATTGAAAATAACCACAGAAGAAACTGCGGCGATGATAGCAAATGACGTCAAAAGCTCTATGAGAGTAAAACCTTTTTTCATAAAAATTTTTAGAACTTAAATTAGAACTTAAAACTGCGAAAAAAGCGACAGACCCACCACATCAAAACCGAAAAAGAATACAAGTAGTGCGCCGAGAATGAGAAACGGACCAAAAGGAATCTCGCTTTTCATTGTAACACGAAAGCGCGAGCTAGTATGCGTAAACTTTTGCACAAAAATTGTCAAAACGCCCCAGATAGCGCCGACCCACACTGCGAGTACCACCGCAGAAATGCTGTGCACAAAACCAAGCATCCAGCCAAGTCCGAGCAAAAGTTTTGCATCACCGAGCCCTACCCACTTACCTTTTGAAACAACCCAAAGAAGTGCAAAAGGTAAAGCGACTATCGGACCCGCAAAGAGGTCAAGCATTGTCGCACCTTGTCCGTAAAAAAAAGATGTGAGAGCTGTTGCAAAAGTCGCAAAGCCAAAAATAAAAGCCCAACCGTCTGGAATTATTTTATGCTTAAAATCGTAAACTGCGATAATAATGAGAAGACTAAAAATGAAAAAATAGTACGGCAAGAAAAAAGACGGGCCAAATTTTATAAAAGTTGCTAGGAAAATCACGCCTGTAAAAATCTCCACAAGTGGATACTGCAGAGAGATTTTGCTTTTGCATACAGAACATTTTCCGCGCAAAACAAAGAAACTAAATATTGGCACAAGCTCATACCAGTAAAGCTGTTTACTACAAGAAAAACACTGAGACCTGCCCCGCGCGACAGGCATGCCAGTGTTGTGGCGTAACGCGACAACATTTAGAAAACTACCGACGATAGTGCCGAAAAGAAATACGAAGACATTGAGCAAGATAGGCATTTAGAAAGCTACTTTACAATTTGCGTTCAAAAAACCTAGGTCGGTAGTGGAAGGAGACACCCTTCGTGAAGCACCCTGACTGTCTACACACCAACTTTTTGATGAATCAGTAAAAAGAGGGACTGACACAGCCCAAAAAGATGCTGTTGATACACAGCTTGCCCGCTCAATACCACCGTTAGCTGAGCTCAGGTTCCCTGACGCAATAAGAAAAACAGTGACTCTAGAAGAATCAAAAAGTGTCCCTGTTGGTGTTGCTGTTGGTATAGGACAAGCTAACGGACCAAACGCTGTTCCATATGTACCAGGAATCAAAAAAACGAGCTCTGCCTGAGGACGCATATTTACCAAATTAGCTTTTATTGCAGCATCTCTTGCTTTTCCACGCGAATTACTTAACGAAGCCAGCACAACAGAAGAAAGCAAACCAATGATTGAGATAATTACGAGTAGCTCTATGAGAGTAAAACCTTTTTTGCATTTTTTACACATAATCAAAAAACTTTATAAAAAATTAAATATTTTTACCCTTAAAGTATATCATACAAATATATACTAACAATCCACACCGTGACCAACAAAAAAACCGACAAAGGTCGGTTTTTTTGTTAACATAAATATATTTATTGTTATTATGCACAAACTCCTGAAGTAACTGAAGTACCACCTGCTTTTGCCCAACCACTATTGTCTACACACCAAGTTGTCTGAGCTGATCTAAGAAGAGTTATGGATATAGCCCATTTTTGACCAGTGCTGTCTACACTACAAGTCATTGTTGCTGTAGTTGCCATTTGACCAGCAACTTGACCTATAGCCGTAGTTATATTAACATCACCAAACATCCCAGTAGTAGGACCACAAACGGCACCAGCGAGACCAGTTCCACCTAAAGCAGTGCCGATAGCTGCATTGTATTTGCCAGCACCAGTACCATCATAATAAAGCTCAGCTTGTGCTCTAACGCCTGACAAGTTTGCCTTAACCGCCGCATCCGAACCCTTTGCTCGCGCCGTATTAAGGCTCGCCAAAACAACAGATGAAAGGATACCTATGATTGCGATAACTACGAGTAACTCTATAAGTGTAAAACCTTTTTTTGAATTTTTTAACATAATAAACTTTTTATTAATAATTTTAATAATATAATTTTTTTGCCTCCCAACTTGGGAAGGAAGTAAATCGACCTGACTAATCCCTTGTCGGGAAACGTTTATTTAAAAACGTATGTATACATTATATAACAAAATCAAGCGTGCAACAAAGAGCATGTGGATAACCGAAAAGAAAAAATAAAGTTATCCCCAATTATCCCTAAAACGAAGAAGCGAGGTTGTAAATAGGCATAAGCACAGCGGCGAGGAGGATTCCCACTCCGAGACCGAGAGACACCACCATCACTGGCTCAATGAGGTCAACAAGTGTGTCCACAGCACCCTCCACTTCTCGCTGATAAAACTTGGCGAGGGTTTTGAGAATATTTCCGAGCTCTCCTGTTTCCTCTCCCACTTTTATCATCTGCGTCATAATACTTGGAATTTCTGGAAATGCCTCAAATGAAGCCGAGAGTGAGCGTCCGGCTTTTACTGCTTCCAAACTTTGATCCAAAATATTTGAGTAAACAGAGTTGCCCACCACTGCAGATGTAGTCTCTAGGGCTTTTATCATTGAAATACCACTCAAAACCATAGTATTCATATTGTCTGCGATACGAGAGAGATAGAGTTTTTTGTATAAATCGCCGACATACGGCACGCTAAGCAAAAACTGGTCCTTAGACATTTTTCCACCTGTTGTCTTTGTAAATCTCTTGAGTGAAAAAATGGCGATAACGATGGCGATGAGGAAAAATATTCCGTAGTTTAAAATAAAATCACTGAGGCCGAGGACCAGACGGGTATAAATAGGTAGCTCTTGGCCAGACTCCTCCAAAATCGGCGCTATTTTAGGAATGATAACTGTAAACATCAGTATCATCACGCCAATAAATGTCAAAACAACAAATGCTGGATATATGAGAGCGTGTTTTGCCTTTGTAGTCACTGAATATGACCTGTCTAAATAGTCGGCGAGATATCCAAAAGTCTGGTCTAGATGGCCAGACTCTTCTCCAGAGCGCACCATGTTTACAAAAAATGTACTGAAAATATCTGGATGTTTTTCTAAAGCTCTTGAAATAGAGCTTCCTTCCTGTAAATCGTCTGTTATCATAGAAAAACTTGCGCGCAAGGTTGCATTTTCTACTTGTGTAGCAATAAGTTTGAAAATTCGCAAAGCCGAAACCTGCGCTTCAAACAAAGTTGCCATTTGTCGAGAAACTATCACCATGTCCTTGTTGGACACGTGATTCATAAAATGAATTCTTTTCAAAAATGACCCTTCTTTTACGGGTGCAATAGATGAAATGATAAGACCTCTGCTCTGCAGAGACGTGACAGCAACATCCATGTTGCTGGTTTCTATTGCGCCTTCTCTCGGCTGACCCATTTTGTCAATGGCTTTATAATTAAAAAGCATAATTTTATTTTACAACATTTTTTCTAGAACCTTTGGATTATTTGAATACTTGTAAGCATTCTCCACGGTAATCTCGCCAGCACGGACAAGCTCTGCGAGCGACCTGTTTAGGTCAATCATACCATCTTTAGAGCTAGTCTCGATGATTGTATTGATCTCGTGAGTGCGCTTGTCTCGGATGACGTTTGCGACGGCGGTGTTGTTGATGAGAAGCTCAAAAGCTGGGATGAGTCCGCCAGAAATACGCGGAATAAGTCTTTGAGAAAAAATACCCAGCAAGCTTCCCGCAAGCTGTAGGCGGATTTGAGCTTGTTGGTTTACTGGAAAAGAGTCAATGATGCGCTCCACAGACTGCGCAGCAGAGTTGGTGTGAAGTGTAGAAAATACAAGATGTCCCGTCTCGGCGGCAGTCACTGCGGTTGCCATTGTAGCTGGTTGTCTCATCTCTCCTATCATCACCACATCAATATCTTGTCTAAACACTGCCCAAAGAGCTGTATGAAAATCTGGCGCATCAACTGGTATTTCTCGCTGATGAATGATTGATTTTTTTTGCTTAAATATATACTCAATAGGGTCTTCGATGGTCACAATATGCTCCATTCGCTCGTTGTTTATTTGGTCTATGAGAGCGGCGAGGGTTGTAGACTTTCCTTGACCCGCAGGACCCACCACGAGGAAAAATCCTTGTTGTTTTTGCGCAAAAGTAGAGAGTATCGGCGGGAGATTTAGCTCAGCAAGCGTCTTTATTTTTTGTGGTACAAGTCGGAGTGCAATACCAACATTCCCCTGTTGAAAATATGCATTGCCTCGAAAACGCACTTCTGTGCTGTGGTTGTATGCAAAGTCTAGCTGTTTGTCTGCGAGGAATTTTTTATTATTTTCTTCGTTTAAAAATTCGCCCAAAAAACCCGTCATGTCTATTTTTGTAAGTGGTGGTTTTTGTAGAATAGGAATCAAAAAGCCTGTGACTCGAATAGTCGGACTGGATCCTTCGGACAAATGTAAATCCGAACCACCCTCTTTTGTTACTATTTCTACAAGTTCATCAAGTTCTTTTTTGTAATCCATAAATTTATTTTTTAATTTTTTGGGCGATTTTTAAAACTTCTTCTACAACTTCTGATGGAATAAGTGTCGCTTTTACCAAATATCCATCAACCTTCAAACTTTTTACTTTTTCTGTTTCTTCTTGTCCACCTTGGTTTGTAAGTATTACAATAATTGTGTTTGGGCAAATATTTTCTCGGCGTATTATTTCCAGAAGTTGCAAACCATCCATACCCGGTAAAACAATATCCAAAAGTATTATGTCTGGCGTAAAACCTTCTTTGAGTTTATCTAGAGCATCAGTAGTGCTAGTAGATGTCGTGATGGTGTGACCGTCTTTTTTAAATTTGAGCTCGTACATTCCCAAAAGAAATTGGTCGTCGTCTACAATCAAAATGTTGTATTTTGTTTCATTCATAAAGTATCAATCATAATAGATTACAGATTTTATTATACTACAATGTAAGCACTTCCTCAAAAGGAATTTCTCTGTTTGAGGCCTTGACGAGAGCATTTTCACGCATTGAAATCATTCCTTTTGCGCGTGCGATTTTTGAAATCTCGGTTTCGGTCGGAGTTTTGAGAATTGCCATTTCTATATCTTTATCCATTTCAAGCACCTCCATCACGGCTACACGACCGCGTGTACCGTTTGGACATAATGGACTAGGAGATGCTCGGAAAAATTGACTACCAAGCTTCATTTCTTTTTTAAAACTCTCTGGTAGGTCGGCAAACTCTTCGCTTGCAAACACTTTCAAGATTTCTTCTTGGGGTACTGGTATGCCAGAATCTGGGCAAAGAACGCCTACCAAACGCTGAGCGATAGCAAGTATCAGAGTCGGGGCGATAAGGTATGGGTCAACTTTCATATCAATAAGACGCGGTATCACACCGACGGCATTGTTGGTGTGAATTGTTGCAAGCACAAGATGACCTGTAAGCGCCGCTTGAATAGCCAATTGCGCTGTTTCGCTATCACGGATTTCTCCCACCATTATGATATCTGGGTCTTGTCGAAGTGTGGTGCGCAAACCATTAGCAAAACTATAACCAATTTCAGGGTGAACCTGTGACTGATTGACACCATCAATACTGTATTCAATAGGGTCTTCTAGACTAAGCACGTTGTCCTTTTCAGTATCAAATTCATTTAGCATAGAGTAAAGAGTGGTGGTCTTTCCAGAACCAGTCGGACCAGAAATAAGTATTAGACCGTAGGGCCTCTCTATCGCACTTCGTATCAACCCAACATTTTTTTCGCTCAAACCCAGGTCTTCGAGTTTTTTTATACTCCTTTCATTGTCCAGAATACGCATCACGATTTTTTCTCCATAAATTGTCGGAAATGTAGAGACACGAAAATCAATTCTTCGCCCCTCTACTTTTGCAGAAAAACGTCCGTCTTGGGGCTTACGCTTTTCATCAAGTTTCATATTTGAAAGAATTTTTATACGAGAAATAACGGCGGAATGTACTTTTGCCGGCAATACCAAACTCGTATGTAGTACACCGTCCACACGAAAACGCACTCTGATATTGTCTTTCAAATGTTCAATGTGAATGTCGGAGGCGTTGCCGTCGGTGGCATACCGTAAAATAGTTGCAACAATCTTTGTAATCGGAGCTTCTTCAATTATTGTTTCGTCTTTGTCCGACTTTTTTGTAGACCTTGTTCCGTCCTCACCACCTTCTTTGTCTATGTCTATAAAAACTTGATTTTCTGCCCCTCCGCCATCAAGCTCTGAGAGAGCCCTTGTGACCTCCTCTGAAAGTCCTTTGTACATTGCCACCACTTTTTCAAAATCATTTTCAAGAATAAGAAAAACCTTGAACGGCATGCTTATCTTTGACGAAATAAAGTTTAGGGCGTCTCGCGCTTCAATATTGTCTGGGTTTGTCATTCCCACTTCAAGCATTCCGTCTTTTGTACCGAGTGGCACAAACCTGTAGTGCATAGCACCTTCTTCTGGAATATACTCTAGAATACCACCGAGGATTTTGTCTTCACCGAGAAGTCTGGTCGGCACTCCGTAGTACGTGCTACCCGCATCCAAAATATCTTGTTCGCTTATACCTCTTTTAAAAAGCTCTGTTTCTAGAGGCACGCCAGAAGACCCAAACTCTCTTTCAAGTATGGAAACGTCTTTTTTTTCTATAATTTTTTTGTCAGATAAAACGTCTAGAATGCTCATTGCATTTTTATATTAAAAAAACAAAAAATAATAAACGGCTATTGACCGACTGGTAAAAACGGATTGACTCTACCTATCGGCTTTTGTTGTATCGACACCGAAATATCTTTCAGTCCCAAAAAAATTGGGTTTTCAAAAAGCGAGGTGTCCATATTGCTGAGTTTTTTGAGGCGATTGAGCTCGCTTATCAAATCCTGCCCCACAAGCCCTGCGCTACTTGAAGATTCAGTAGATGTTAGGGGCTCTACCGGAGGAAAGAAAAATTTATAAGCAAAAAAGCTAAACAAAATGATAGCGATGCCAACGAGTGCGACTTTATTCTTTTTTAATGATTCCATCATATGCTTTGTTTTTTAATATCCTGAATCAAATCTGTGTTTAGCCAATACGCCTGCAAAGTAATTGAAAAATTATAAAACGGAGATAGACCATCACCAGTTGCTAATGAAATTTCTGTCACATCAACCAACCGCAAGCCCTGCTCTAAATCTTTGACAAAACGCACCATTCCCTCGTACGAGCTCTTGAAATTGAAGCTTATGGTCGAAGCTTTGTATGGCCTTGCTTTGTCTGCCTCTCTGTCGCCTTGGGTTGCCATTTCACTTGTTGTTATATCCTGCATATTTATTGAATAACGATCGGCGACACCACTGATATCTAGTATAAGTCGGGCAGTATCTATTTTTTCTGGAATTATTTTATCAAGTCGGTCAAGGTCGCCTAAAGATAATTGTGCGAGTTTGTTTGTTAGTTCTGCTCGTACTTTTTTTAGCTCCTGAGCTTTTACAAGTACCTCATTATATTCTACTGCCTCTACTCTGTGTTCTTGAATTTTTTTGTATTGAGGGTCTATGTGTAGGAAAAAAGCCCCGATTGATATTCCTATTAAAAATATTGGTGTTAGTCCTTTCATGGTGTTGATGTTCTAGTTGTTGTGCTTGTTGTGCTTGTTGTGCTTGTTGTTGCTGTGCTTGTTGTTGCTATGCTTATTGTTCTTGTCTCTGCTGGTGCTACATATTTAGAAAGTCTTCCAATCATTTTTTCATATGATACATAATCAGAATCTATGTCGGCCTTGAGCGAAAATTGTACATTACTATTCTCATCTAAATCGAAGTCAGAAAATATAGCATTTTTAATATATTTATTTTTAAGTATTGTGTCAGATTGTAAAACAACATCATTAAAACTTTTCGCTTCGCCTTTCAAAACAACAGAAAGAGTTGCACCCGGATCACCGCTATACTTAAAATCTTTGAAAAGAATTGTAGAAACTGTGTTTTTTTGCAATAAATCAAAAAACTCGGTGAGAGCGATGTGGTTGCGAAGTAATTCGTTTACCCCATCAATCTTTGTTTTTACAACGGTCAGCTGGCGAGTCTGCACTGGGTCAAAAGCTGAAATCTCTTTTTTTATGTCTTCTTTTTTTGAATTATTACTTTCAAAAAGTGTTTTTTCGTATAAAAACACACCCGCAGAAAGAGCGGTTGCAACAATAAAAACGAAAACTCCGATAATAGAGAATAGATTTAGAGACTGTTTAACCGCAGTGGGTCTGTTGCCCGATACGATAGGTCTCTTTGGGATAAATGATGTTTGAAATTTTGAATCCATTTTTACAAAGTGTAAAGGTACAAGTTAATTATAAGTTACACGGCACACAAACACAACAATTCTTCTGCACAGGTGTGGGACTAGTCGGTTTCTTGTAAGCGTCGCAAAGCAATACCTAAAGCCACAGCAAACTCGGGGCCATTTTTTTTCAAAACATCTACCAAAAATGCCGGCGCTTCTACTTTTGCAAAAGGGTCTCCTTGAAAAACTTCTGTCTGTAATATATTTTTTGCAACCCCTGCTACACCTTTCATTGATGCTCCCCCACCGACAAGCACAACTCGTGAAATATTTTTGGAGTATTTTTGTTCAAAAGCAAACATCGCTCGGCGCGCTTCTGTAAAAATAAAACTAAGAGTGAGAAGCATAAGGTCAGAAATATTTTTACCCTCGCCCTCTGTTCTTTCATAACCTCTGGTGCGTTTCAGGACTTCTGCCTGCTCAATGGTCATACCGAGAGAAGTAGATAGGACGTTTGTAATATCTTGCGACCCTCTATTTATGGTATGCGACATACGCACGCCACCACGCTCTACAATATAGAGCTTTGTGGTTGCTGCGCCGATATCTAAAATCATCACTGGCTCTGGATGTTGGTCGAGCACCGAGCGCATCGTGCTAAAAATTTCAATTTCAAAAAAATAGGCGTCAAGGTTTGCGCGTTTTACGATGTCTTGATATTCCGCAATAATGTCATTGTGAATTGCTACCAAAAGTACATCAACTTTTTCTACGGCTGGCGCGACTTTTTTGTTTTCAAATTCATCTGGAGCTCTATCAGACTTTATCTGATCTTTAGGAATAATTGACCAGTCAAGACTAACCTCAGAGATAGGCACGGGAATATATTTTCGAGCTTCAAGAGGTATCATGGTCGCCAATTGTTTTTCACTTACAGCAGGAAGCTGAATGATGGACATCAAACTTGCGCTAAATGGAATAGCGACACCACCGCGACGACTTGTGACGCGCGATTCTTTGATAATGTCGTTGAGAGCTTGGACGATTTTTTCAATGGGTAGGTTGGTTGCTTTTCCTACAGATACCCCAGCGTATGGACCTAGAGAAAGCGCGCCGTAAGTTTCAAGTATTGCCCTGCCGCCTCTTTTGCGAATTTGCACAATCTTTATAGCAGAAGAGCCGATGTCGATGCCAATCACGCTTGTATCTTTTTTTGAAAAAAGGTTTGTAAAGAAATTGGACATGAAAACAAATGATTATACGTGGTCTAGTATAACACAATTTATATGATGATAAAAAAAATGTTTGGGCGGTTTCTTGATATTTTGTCTGACATAATTTTTCCTGCTTCAAAAGAGAGGGCACTGGTGGAAAAGATGGGGCTCTATGAGGCGCTTGCAATGTTGCCAAAGGATAAAAATAGGCCTAGAGGTGTTTTTTCAATCTTTGAATATAGAAATAATCTGGTGCGGACTATGGTATGGGAGCTAAAGTATCGTGGCAACAAAAAAGTGGCCTTGCTTTGCGCAAAAATATTGCGTGAGATTATTTTAAACGAGCACAGTGACAGTGTGGTGTTTGATAACAGACCAATATTGCTCGTGCCGATTCCCATTTCGGGGGCGCGACGCTTGGAGCGCGGATTTAATCAAAATGAAATTGTAATATCAGAAATAATTTTGCTGGATGATGTAGGGGTTTTTGAAAAATGTTTTGATTGTTTAGTGAAAGTGCGCGACACTGTGCCCCAAAGCTCGCTTCACAATCGCGCTGAAAGGTTGAAAAATTTGAGTGGATGTTTTGATGTGATTGATTTGGAAAAAGTACGCGGTAGAAATGTGGTGCTGATAGATGATGTGGTGACTACTGGGACTACGCTGAAAGAAGCGCGCGCCACCTTGCTGTGCGCCGGCGCGCGCACCATTTTCCTCATCACTCTCGCTCACTAAAATCCTCTCAAAAAAATGGTAGAAACCGCCGAAATATGCTACATTAGCGAAGTAACTTTGTCCAATACACACCACAAATTTTCAGAATAGGTTTTTGGAACGGAAATGGGGTCGGCAATACGGAAGTTCGAACCGATTATTACTCTTTTTGGTAAAAGCACTTTCCTCTTGGGTAATCTTCATTTTTTCGTTTTCTAAATCAAAATCCCTATGGCAAGACCACAGGGAAATCGCTACGCGTATTACTAAGCTAGTTAGATAGTATTTTGACCAATCGCTCCTGCCTTCGGATTTGAACCATACTGATTATCTACAGCCTGACTGTTAGTAACCAAAAATACAATGAAGATTATTCCGCCAATAAAGGGAACAAGATTGATAAAAAACCACCACCCGCTGTGGTTGGTATCGTGAAGTCTGCGCACCATTACAGAAGTACTAGGGAATAATACTGCTAGGATGTATATATAATATAAATAGGCACTACCGTTAATAGCACCCTCTCCAACAGAGAGAACTACTACAACTATGCTATTCAAAAGAATGAACATCCAATATTCTTTTCTTGTTGCTCTTCCCTGAAACACAGCATACTTTTTCAAAACATCAGTATAGTAATTCATAAAAAATTTTATTAATAATACCCTATAATTTTAGCACGACCGAACGTGGTGTCAATAAACAGGTAGTGGTGAATTCAACTTGCTAACGCAACACGCTGATTGTTCATCGACTTGGCACAATCAAATCTATATGTACTTGACCCACCCGGCGCGCGCACCATTTTCCTCATCACTCTCGCTCACTAAAATCCTCTCAAAAAAATGGTAGAAACCGCCGAAATATGCTACATTAGCGAAGTAACTTTGAGGTAACTGGAGACGTGTCAGAGTGGTCTAACGTGCCTCCTTGCTAAGGAGGTGGGTGTTACAGCCCCGCGAGTTCGAATCTCGCCGTCTCCGCCAAAAAACGAAATCGGAATTGGAATTGGAATCCCCGCGAAAATAATATGCTTAAAATATCTTCAATACTCATTGGTGTAAATAGTTTAGAAAGGGCCAAACCTTTCTATGAAAAAGTTTTTGGTTTTGTGTTTGATGAATTTAGACCACCATTTGCATCTGTAGTATTTGATGGGATTGAATTCAATATTGAAGAAAATGCACCGGTGCGTGATAAAGATTGGGTAGAAAAAAATATTGGCACTCGCAAAAATATTTCCTTTGAGACTGATGACCTTGATAATTTTTTGAAATTAGTAGTAAATAGTGGAGGAAAGATTGTCAAAAATCCCACCGACACTCCGTGGAAATGGCGTGAGGCGGTATTTGCTGACCCAGACAACAACGAGTTTTTGATTGAGCAAAATTGCGAGTAATAATCGCGGAAAAATGGAGAGATGGATGAGTGGTTTAAATCAACGGTTTACTAAACCGTCGTCCCTTAATTGGGACCGTGGGTTCAAATCCCACTCTCTCCGCCAGTTCTAAAATTTGCCGCCAAACACATCTAAATAAAAACGCTATTAGCTGATATTGCGTTCCATGTATACTTGTACCATGCAACCCGAGTCAACTCTCAAAGACACATTTAGACTAAATGACCTACAGTACAAAGCTCTAAAAAAGCTTCAGCTCAATACTGTTGAGGACCTGCTCTACTATTTCCCCGTCCGATATGGCGATGTGGTCAAATCGCGCACCATCGCAAGCTTGCAGAAAGATGATATCGCAATAGTCTACGGCAAAATCACCGGCCTAAGAACCAAAAAAGCTTTCAAGAAAAAAATATCAATGTCAGAAGCAACGATAGAAGACGAGACTGGAAAAATCCACGCGGTATGGTTTCATCAGCCATACATTGCCAAAATGATTCAAGAAGGTGCATTTGTAAAAGTAGAAGGAAAAGTTTCAGAAAAAAAATCTGCGCCGGGAACACTTGTTTTTACAAATCCAGAAATAGAAAGTGTGTCTGTGCTCCCTACTGGCGTCGGCGATTCGCTTTTTGGAGGAGACGACAACAGCTTTGCGTATCCTGTGTATGGCGAGAGTAGAGGTATTACTTCACGATGGATACATCACACTTTGCAAAAAATATTTCGCTCTGGAATACTCGACGAAATGAAAGACCCGATACCAAAAGAAATGCTTGAAAAATACAATCTTCCTTCACTGAAAACCGGTCTAATCTGGATTCATACTCCAAAAAAGACCGATGATAGCGTGTCGGCGCGAAAACGTTTTGCGTTTCAAGAAATTTTTATAATACAGCTCGAAAAGTTTCGCGAGCGAAAAGAATACCAAACACTGTCGTCTTTCACAATCAACGACAATCCAAAAGATGTAAAAAGCTTTGTTGATAGATTTCCTTTCAAAGCCACCGACGCTCAGACGCGCGCTATCGACCATATTTTAGAAGATTTCAAAAAAACTCATCCAATGTCGCGTCTACTTGAGGGTGATGTGGGTTCTGGAAAAACGGCCGTAGCAGCTGCGACAGTTTTTGCGGTCACCACAACTCCACCCAAAAATAGCGAATACGGCAACTTGCAAACCGCATACATGGTGCCGACAGAAATACTCGCCTTACAACATTTTGAATCTTTTATCGCATATTTTTCATATCTTGGTATAAATATTGGACTCATTACCTCAAGTGGTTGCAAAAAATTTCCATCTAAATCAAACCCGACAAAATCTACCGACATTTCCCGCACCCAGCTTTTAAAATGGGTGGAAGAAGGCACAATACCAATACTCATCGGTACGCACTCGCTCATTTCAAAATCTGTAAAATTCAAAAATCTTGCGTACATTATCATAGACGAGCAACATCGTTTTGGTACTACGCAGAGAAAAGCTCTACGCAGAAAAGACAATATCGTGCCACATTTACTTTCAATGACAGCGACTCCGATACCACGCACGCTCGCTCTCACTGTCTACGGCGACCTTGACCTCACACTACTTGACCAAATGCCTCACGGACGCAAGCCAGTAATCACAGAAATAATTTTGCCAAATGACAGAGAGGCGGTGTACGAAAAGGTAAGAAAAGAAATCGCTCTAGGCCGACAAGCGTATGTTATTTGTCCGCGTATTTTTGAACCAGACCCACAAAAAGAGCTGGCATTAAACGTAAAATCAGTGACTGAGGAAGCGAAGCGTATAAAAGAAAAAGTTTTTCCTGAATACGAAATTGCAATACTTCACAGCAAAATGAAACCTGCTGACAAAGAAAGTGTGATGCTTGATTTCAAAAATGGTCGCTCGCACATACTCTGCGCCACATCAGTCATCGAAGTCGGCGTCAATGTACCAAATGCCACAGTCATTATTATTGAAGGTGCTGAACGCTTTGGCCTCGCCCAGCTCCACCAGCTTCGTGGACGCGTCCTACGAAGCAACCATCAAGCTTATTGCTACGTCTTTGCTGACAGCAAGACCGAAAAAACTCTCGACCGCTTGAAAGCGCTAAAAACGGCACGCAACGGTTTTGAATTGGCAGAGTTTGACTTGGCACAACGTGGTGCGGGAGAACTTTATGGCAGAAAACAATGGGGCATTTCCGACCTAGCGATGGAAGCTATAAAAAATATAAAAATGGTAGAGGCGGCGCGCCACGAAGCGCAAATACTAATAGAAAAAGATTCTACGCTCAAAAATTATCCCCTACTCAAAGAATCACTTTCAAAAAATGAAAAGGTTCACTTTGAATAGCAATAAATTTTCTCTGCGAGCGTGCGAGCGACCTAAACTATCTGAAAAACAGACCGAAAATTGCAGTAAAGACATTGGCAATTTGAGCCCACATAGCTGGGAAGAAGGAAACCTTACTTTCATTACCATTCTGAATTGTTCCATCACCATCTCCACCAATCCCATCAAAAAGTGGCCACACTGGGTTGTAACTCGTACCAAACAAATATTTAGCAACCATTCGCAGTGTTTGCTCGTTTAAAGCATTAAAGAAAACTGAATCGTGTGGGTTTGTAAAATTTTGCATACTTTGCGGTATTTCATAATCCATTTGAGTTTTTATAATTGCAGCTTCTACTGCTTGGGATGCTGGAATCGGATTTGTTGCGTAGGCCAATGTCCAATAGTAATAATCAGCGCCCCACAACACCACACCGTCAGCACCAGCATTCAAAACAGTTTGAAGTTCTTGTTCTTGAAACTGATCTGGCGCAAGCAAAGAATATCCTGTTGGATTGTCACCGTTGAAAGCTCGTCTGGTAATATACGCCAACACTGGCTTTTTACCATTTGCAATTTGTTTTGAGCGCTTTACTCCTTCTTTTATATAATCAATAGTTGCTGGCCAAAAATAGCTTGGCGTTGCGTTTGGTGCATGCCACGGGTATGGAGAGTACGCGCGTGGTGCTAGAAAATCCACTGCGTTTATAAGTGCACTCGGTTGAGCCATCAGTGCAACCTCCACATTTTTCTGCGCCTCAGAAGCAGTGCTCCAATTTACTCCATCAAAATAAAATTGATTATAAGGCAAATGGTAATATCCCCATTTCATATTTGGTCGCATATCTTTTGCATGATTTAAAGCTTTCAACATTTCTGATTGAGCTTTTATAAAATGAGGATCGTTTGCTGGCTTTCTGAGACCAACATGATATGAGTCTTCTAGATCTAAAACTCCATAACCAGTCGCATTTGCTGGAATACCATAGGCAGGACTATTTAGTGTTTGGGTCATCAAAGCAAGATTTACATTTCCAGTATCTTCCGGATCTATTCCAAATCTATAGATAATGTACGAACTCTTTCCACCAAGATTATTTGCAATAGACGTAACGGCTGGAGAAAAATTATCTTGAAACAAAAATAGGAGGGCGTTGTCTTCACTATTATCCGTCGCAGAAGTACATCCGAT
>JBCLGW010000005.1:0-27716 GCA_039740835.1 Parcubacteria group bacterium
GAATCGCCGCTCCGGCTTCTTGCATATATCGCTCACCATATTTTGCAAACTCATCTACCCAAAAAGCTTTTACAGACGGATCAGAAATGTTTTCAACAACTTTTTTGCGATAGTCTTTGTCGGCGAGCATTCTGTTTACACCGATAAGTGTGGAGCCTGGATACTCTAGAAGTGCGAGTAGGATATTGTTTAAAATATATTCCATACGAGCAGACCATGCGTCTACCCAGATTTTTTTAAACGCACTCATGAGACCGTTGGATACGAGATGTCTTTTGTCTACACCCACGTCTTCCATCACATTAAAAGAAATCGGGTGGTCGGTATCAAACGGCGCAAAATAAATGACATCTTTTATTCTTTCCGGCGGTACGTATTCCAAAAGTAAATCAGCGGTCTTTCCGTGTGGGTCAATAAAAGCTATCCCCTCGCCATTTTTTATATCCTGCACCGCCATGTTTTCAAGGACAGTAGACTTTCCCATTCCCGTCTTTCCTATCACATACACGTGTTTTGTGCGGTCTTTTGATTTTATGCCAAAAGGGATTCTTTGACCTCGAGAATCTGTTTGTCCAAAATATGTTACAGCGTTTGGATTCATATAGAGTATTTTTTCTATTATATCACAAACACCCTCCGAGAAAAATTATTCTTTTTCTAGTGCGCCAATAGTGTATTTATTGCTAGGATTCCAAATCATCCACGACATCACGCCAGCATCGTAGCTCGCTTTTATTTGAGCTTTGACTTCAGCAACATCATAGTTTCCGCCATAATCAAAATCCTGAATCCATGTGCGGAGTTTTTTTGCAAGGTTTCCATTGTAGTCCGCAGGCAGATTGGGCTTGTTTATTGCGGTCGTACTAGCCATCAAAGTATCGAGAGCATTTGCACGCTTTACAGCACCAGACATTGCAAAATTTACAATTTCATAAACGTAGTTGTTTGGGTTTTTCCAACCATTAAAGTTTTTTGGATAATGAGACGGATAAACCATTGGTGCAACATAGTCAAAATACGGCAGTGTATTTTCCAATATTTGTCCTATATTTAAATCATCAAAACTTGTGGTCGTCATACCGAAAAGATCAGCGGAGGTAACTAGGCCTGTGTCCTGAAGTTTGTCATGCAAATATACAAAAAACTTTTTTAATTCCTCTGGCTTATTTCCCCCATCAGATAATTTAAACAAAACATCATCCATCTTTCCATCTGAAGGATACCTAATGTAATCAAAATTTACCTCATCAAAACCGATTTCATAAGACTCTTTTGCAAGAGCGACAGTATAATCCCAATGCTCGCGAGAGCCAACATCTATAAAACTAATTCCTTTATAATCCTTCCAAACTTTTCCCGTAGACTTGCTCTGCACCGCGCGCTCTGGATATTTTGCGGTCATAAAAGGATCCTGAAAAACGGTCACTCGCCCAATAACATAAATACCTTTGCTGTGAATATATTCTATAAACTCCTTCATATCACGAGCGCCACAAGTATTGGATACTGCCTCAGACAAAAGAGGGTGGTCGGTCAAAAACGCAATACGCCCAGTGTAATCTTTTATATCAATAATAATAGAATTTATCTCTGTTTCTTCAGCAATTTTCACCAAACTTTCGCGAAATGGTTTGGTGCCCACTACACACTGGGTCATATAAATAGTTTTTACGTGTTCTGGAGTTTTTATATGCTGTACTATCTTTTTTTCTGACAGAACAGCTCCTGTTTCATTTAAAACACTATCTGTCTTTCCGGCTTCATACACTTCTGGTTTCGCAGAAAGAATATCTGGTAACTCAAAATACAAAATAGAAAACAATCCCGCACATAGGATTGCAATCGCAAGATACTTTTTTTTACCTAAAAATGAAATCATTGATTACATATTAGGGCGTTCATTTTCTGGTGTGGGAACTGGCTCAACTTCTGCTTCAGAAGATGGGGTAGAAAAAACTTCTTGTGTTGGAGCATCTTCTAAATCTAGCACCGATTCGCCTTCCTCTTTTATAAACTCTTCAGAACTTTCCATTTCCACAGGAGTGTTCTCTTCAAAAGATGTGTATGGTTTTTCTTTTTTATGAAAAACTCTTTTTACCATTCTAGCAAGTCGCTTGTGTCGTGCAATGAGAAAAGAAAGTGTCGCAACAGAAAGGCCGGCAACAACATAAAAGAAAGTTTCAAACCAAATTGGAAAACCCAAAAATGGCATTAGAGCAACCAGTAAACCAAATATTAGGATGAAACGATTTTTCGTAAACATGAATTTCTGAAATTATTAAATATTATGAAGCTATTATACATACAAACCTAGAGTATCGGCAACTTTGTTGATATCCCCCGCTCCCATCAGAAAAATAACATCGCTATCGCCCGCACTTTCAATGACGTTTTTAGCATCGTCAAAGGTAATAAAGCTTGCCAAACCACTTGTGTTTTTCTCAATTTCTTTAACCAAAATCTCTGATGAAATAGACGGGTCAAATGGCTCACGCGCCGCATATATCGGCATACAAAAAACAGAGTCCGCACCAGAGAAAGCACTACCAAAATCTTTCAAATGGTCTTTTGTGCGACTATACAAATGTGGCTGAAAAATAACGATAATTTTTTTATCAGGAAACATTTCACGCGCGCTAGAGAGTGTCGCCCTGACCTCTGTCGGATGATGCGCATAATCATCGTAAACCATCGCACCTTTTTTTGTTTTACCTTTGTATTCAAATCTGCGCCATGTACCATTAAATGAAGCCAGAGATTTTATTGCATCTTCTTCTGAAACACCTAAAATCAGTGCCACAGTGACGGCTAGTCGTGCATTTTTTTTGTTGTGTTCACCTGGGATGATCAAAGATATTTTTGAATCTATATTTGTATAATCACAAACATTTACAGAAAGTCCAGAAACAACCTCTGGCAAATTTTTATCATTTGGATTACAAACCAAAAAATCTTTTGGACCGATTTTCCCAGCCAACTCTCTGAAAGCAGATTGAATATCTTTTATATCTTTGTAGTAGTCTAAATGGTCTTCCTCTATATTTGTAATCGCCAAAATATTTGGATGAAGATTTAAAAAAGACCGCTTGTACTCACACGCTTCAACGACAAAATATTTACTTTTACCGGCAACAAAATTACTTTTTTGATCTGAAAGCAAACTTCCGACAATCACAGTGGGGTCAAGCCCTGCGTCGATTAAAATTTTTGCAATCATCGCTGTCGTAGTAGTCTTGCCGTGAGTACCAGACACAGCGATAGTAAACTTTTCTTTTGAAACAACGCCGAGCATTTCAGAATAGGTGTGTGTAAAAATTCCTCGCTCTATAGCGCTTGAAAGCTCTGGGTTTTCTTTTGATATTGCAATCGTATATACAACCAAATCAACATCAGAAGAAATATTATCCGCCGTTTGTGTATAGAAAATTTTTACCCCATTTTTTTCAAGATCATCTGTAATAACAGAGCGAGATGTATCAGAACCAGACACGGTCTTGCCCTCAAACAAAAACATCCTCGCCAAAGCCGACATTCCTATGCCTCCGATGCCGATAAAATGAATATGTTTTATATGGGCTAAATCCAAGGTATTCATAAACATACTATACTCAGAAAAAGTGCCACGCACAAATCAAGTGATATGCCCAGTCTGATAGGTTTGACGAGGCACCAAAAAGAATGTAGTGTTTCGAAAGAAAAGAAATCAGCGTTATTGTACCTAAACAACAAACGGTCCACAAAGGACCAGAAAGGAGGAGTTACTCATGAACTCTCCGCCAACAGAAGACGGCGCTATCACGCCAACTAAAGAATTTTCGATGTACGACGGCATGCTTCATGTCAAATGCTACGGTCTCAAGACGGGCAACTGGAAAATGAAGAGTCGATCGACAAGCGAAGAGTTTAATCTGGCGCTTGATGTGAACCAAAACGTCACCACATACGAGAAGATTGAAAAGATTGCGGGAGACAGTGGGCTTTCGCATATCTTCTTTCCGCGTCCCAGTTCATTCAATGGACAGGTGTGCTTTGAAAAGCTTTATGCTTGGCCAGAAACCTGTCTTTCGGGAGGTCTTCGGATTTCTCGTGGACCACTTTACGACGGCGTAATAATCGATCCAACGAGTGAACCCAACACAGGCTTTCTCATCACAACAGCCGACTGCCCAACCGTCGTTGTCTACAACGAAAAGACAGGAAGGTTTGTGGTAACACACGCTGGTAGGTGGAGCGTTATCGACAAGTCAAACGCGCACAATAGAAAATTTGGGCGAGATTTTGAGGGTACTTTGGAGTGGGCAATTCATGCACACAAAAAAGTTGCTCATTGGCGCAGGGAATCATTCTATACAGAAGACCTGCATGCGTTTGTGTGTTGTGGCATCAAGAATGGGTTTATGCATTCACTGACTCATCCGCAACACGGCGCAGACAACAAGAAGCTGTGGAAACACCTGCAGAGGTTACTCCCGAAATGTCCTCCAGAGGAATATCGTTTGGGTGATGATCTGTTATTGGAGCAATTTATCGCAAAGAGACTTGAGTTGCTCGGACTGAAGAGCGACCACATTGTCATCGACGATATCGACACTCTAAACGACAGGGACGCTACAGGTAAACCTGTATGGGCAAGTGCTGTACGCAACCAAAACGAGCGCAACGCTGTGCTCGTGTATCAAAAACCCTAAGCTCTTTCTTTGAGCTACTCTCCGCGCGCTACGATTATTTCGTAGCGCGCTTTCTTTTTGCGCTTTTTGCGGGCTTACTCATCTCTGCTACAAGCTTTTTCACGGCAAAATTAAATTGGTCTCCTCTATCAAATTCATTTTTAAACATACCAAAAGAAGCAAATCCTGGGCTAAATAAAATACTATCCCCACTACGCGACACAAAAAAGGCTTTCGCCAGAGCGTCTTTTAGGTCGCCGACTTCCATAATATGCACATCAGAAAGTGTGTTCATAAATGGTTTTATTTTTTCTGTACCAGTAGTATTTTCACCAGAAAGTAAAACAACTGTTGTCACAAACTCTGGAATACGCCTAAGCGCGTGCTCCATATCCAAATTTTTATCAGCGCCACCCATTATGAGCACAATATTTTTTTGCTCACCGAGAGCTTCTAGTGCTGCGAGCAGAGAGTCTGGCGTAGTAGAAGTAGTGTCGTTATAAATTTTAATCCCATTGATATCCGCAACACGTTGTAGTCTACCCTCCACCCCCTTAAACTTTGTCACTGCTTCTTTTATGATATCTTCATCAATCTGCATTACACTTCCCACGGCGCATGCTAAAGCGATACTTGCTTTATTGTGTTCACCTTTCAAATAAACTTTCCATGTGCGCGGTACTGATACAGGTATTACAAAATGGGTTGAAAGATCCTCATATCTCACCTGAATTTCTTTAAGTAAATTTGTAGGCGCAATCAAAAAATCGTTACTAGTCTGAAAAGAGTAAATGTACGACTTGTCTTGCCAATACAAATCTCTGTCACCTTTATAATAATTTAAATGATCATCTAAAAAGTTTGTAAATACTGCGATGTGCGGGCTGATACGCGCTTCACCAAAACCTTGCAACTGCCAAGAAGAAAGCTCCAGCACAACAGTATCCCCTGCTTTTATTTTTTTAAGCAAAGGTAGTGTCGCCATACCACGAATATTTCCACCCAAAAAAACTTTGCCTTTCAAAGCACGTTTTCTTTTTGCATGTTTGAGCATATCAAAAATGAGCATTGTCGTAGTGCTCTTTCCGCGCGTGCCAGTAATACCTATCACTTTTATCTCTGGAGCGAGTTTTACAAAAAGAGACTCGTCCATTTCAATAGGAATATTGTTTGCGCGCGCTTGGGCAATAAACGGCGAGTCTAGAGGTATGCCAGAAGCTTTGAGTATCATATCTCTGTCTGTAAAATCTTCTAAACGGTGCTCGCCCAAAACATATGTGACTTTTTTATATTTCTTTAATTTTTTTAATGTTGGTGCTAAATCCTCAACACTTTTCAAATCTGTTACAATTATTTCTGCTCCACATTCAGCCAAAAAAGCAACGTCGGCAAGACCGCGCCCGAGCAATCCCAAGCCCATCACCGTAATCTTTTTTCCTTTGAAAAAATTTTTATAGTTCATTTTAAATGCAAATTACGCCGAAGGGCAATTTACGGTTGGTGGTTCATTTAGTTCTCCTAGAGAAAGACCACCTAAAGAATCTATACATGCATACTTATCTGGGTTGATATATGTATGAAACCAAACAATAAAATAAACGCCGTGTTCACAACCATAACCATCTGGGTTTATTGCAAAAGCATTTGCAACAGCTTTTATCTGATTAAAAACCGCATTTCTCTCTGGTTGATTTTCATTTCCACCCTTACAAATTCCTGCATATGTTGAATCCTTGGTGTAATAATTTTCAATACTTGTTTTTAGATTCAACATACTTTGTTTTATCGCAGCATCACGTGCCTTCTGACGTGCATCATTTAAAGCAACAAGAACAATACTCGACATAAGAGAAACTATGGAAAGTACTACCAAAAGTTCTATGAGCGTAAAACCGCGCTTACACTTTTTCATAATATAATAATAGTATATCGCATATACTTAAATTTGTGTGTGGAGAAAGTGGTGCGCGCACTAGGGGTCGAACCTAGGACCTTTCGAGTATCAGTCGAATGCTCTACCAACTGAGCTATGCGCGCGTGTATGTATGTATACTATCAAAAATATTGCGATGCATTCTGCCAAAACAGCTATGCGCGCGTGCACTAAAATCTAACAAAAAAAACCCAATAACACAAGATTTTTTGTGTATGTAAAAAAAGACCACCTGCTCGGAGAGTAGGTGGTCTTGTTCATTGTCTTCTTCATCAGAACTAAGTCCATGAGCGGTCCTCGCTCAGGAAATGAACTCATAATTCTGAAAGCTTCTTTTCGACCTTTTTCCAGTAGCCAATGGTCGAAACCTTCTTGAAACCGCTGGGTCCTCCTCCATTCCAGATGCGAGCACGGTCCTGGTCGGTTGGCTTCCTTCCCAACCTTTTCTCGGTTGCCCAAAGCTCGATATACTTTTCAAAAATCCATATCGAGATGGATCGATTACCAAGGCAATCTTCTGCCTTGTAGTTCGTGTGATGGAGACGATTCACGTCATCCACACACGGCTGTCTGATTTGAAGGCATCCGTATGCCTTATTCACAAGAGACTTGTCGCCGATAGCAAGGTCATCCCCACTCGATTCAACCGCAATGAGCGCGGTGATGAGTCGGCTTTGTTGTACTTCTGTGCTTTTGCCCGCAATGCAAGCAAATGAGCACAGAAAAACACAAACCAAAAAAAGATTCCTCATTTTTTATTCCCTCAAAGATCAACCCAAATGGTATCGGCAACGCCAATACTGTCATTGAGTTCTAATACAATAATATCATTTAAATGCCTTTTTGTCAAGCATACCGTAATGATTCAATAGCTTGGACGGATTAAGGTAACATCAAAAGCTACGACATACAAAAAAGGGGCGTTGCGATATTTCACGCAACGCCCCACACACCCCAACATCTTTCCATCAATCATCTTGATCCATTTTTTCGAGAGCCCCTGTGATCTCCTCATCGGTCGCCGAGAAAAAACCCGACGCCAACATTTTTTCCGCTATGACCCTGATAGCTTCTGGGTCGTCGCACAGCTCACGAAGCATCTCATCGAGGTGACCCTGCGCTTCTGATATCTCGGCTCGAGCGGCCAAAAGCTGAGCTTTACTTACTTTGGGGGTGAACCCACCCAACAACTTGCGATCATTTGCCATTTGCAACCTTCCTTTCGTAAAGGTTTTTTTAAAACAGCAGGATACAGACAATGTACCCATCCAAAAAATATACTATCTCATTTTTATGTTTTTGTCAATAGTGCCGTAATGGTTCAATAGCTTGGAATCACTTCAGAGAGTAAAAAATGAGAACTAGTAAAAAAGAGGCTTCGCAGGCGGGTAGCCGAGACGGAGCGAAAAGCAAGCTTGCTTTTACGCGTACTCTTTTTTACTAGTTCTCATTTTTTATATTTCACACTACTTACAAAACAAAAAACGCCTTTCGGCGTTTTTTGGATACTATTCTTTATTTTGTTCCGTTCATCGTAGTCTTTCCCACTGTCATGTTGTTTTATGGATGTTCAACAATTATCCTTTTCTGCTCTCGTACGAGGAACAGAAATCGACTATAAGTCATAGAACTAAAAAGTTCTACAACGATTTTCATTTGAAATATTCCACGAGCAGCTTCCGCTACCCGTGCCTTGTTACGACTTACTCCCTGTCATTGAGCTTACCTTAGGACCATATACATGATATTTCGGGTATTCCCAACTCCCTTGAGTTGACGGGCGGTGAGTACAAGACTTGAGAACGTATTCACCGCAGTATAGCTGACCTGCGATTACTAGCAATTCCAACTTCATGGGGTCGAGTTGCAGCCCCCAATCTGAACTGGGGCGACTTTTCTTACGATTGGCTCAGGGTTACCCCGTCGCAACGCGTTGTAGTCGCCATTGTATTATGTGTGTAGCCCCGGATATCAGAGGGACATGCTGACCTGGCGTCATCCTCGCCTTCCTCCCCGTATATTATGTCCAAACTTTTGCGATTGCTCGCAGTGTTTAGGCACACTATACGGGGCAGTCTCGCCTGACAAATATAACAGACAACAAGGGTTGCGTTCGTTACCCCACTTAAGGGAACAATTCAAACCACGAACTGACGACGGCCATGCATCACCTGCCTAACTGCCTTGCGGCTACTAAAGTTTCCTAAAGTATTCAGTTAGGTTTCAAACCCGGGTAAGGTTCTTCGTTTACCATCGAATTAAACCACATAATCCACTGCTTGTGCAAGTCCCCGTCTATTCCTTTGAGTTTTAACCTTGCGGTCGTACTACCCAGGCGCTTCTCTTAACGCGTTAGCTTCGCCTCTCAGAGGGTCGATACTCCGAAAAGCTAGAGAAGATCGTTTAGGGCGTGGACTACCTGGGTATCTAATCCAGTTCGCTACCCACGCTTTCGTGTTTCAGTGTCAGTAATGCACCAGTGTACTGCCTTCGCTTTTGGTGTTCCCCATGATATCAACGGATTTCACCCCTACTCCATGAGTTCCATACACCCCTTGCACACTCAAGTCTTGCCGTTTCTTTCGCATGTCCCCGGTTAAGCCGAAGAATTTAACAAAAGACTAACAAGACCACCTACACACCCTTTACGCCCAATAATTCCGGATAACGCTCGGGGCCTCTGTATTACCGCTCCTGCTGGCACAGAGTTTGGAGCCCCTTATTCTTGAGGTACTATCAATAAACTTTCTCCCTCACAAAAGACCTTTACGTCCCTAAGGACTTCATCAGTCACGCGGCGTCGCTCCGTCAGGCTTTCGCCCATTGCGGAAGATTCTCGACTGCGGCCACCCGTAGGTGTATGGTCCGTGTCTCAGTACCATCGGTGGGGGTCAGCCTCTCAGCTCCCCTAGACGTCATAGCCTTGGTAAGCCATTACCTTACCAACTAGCTGATATCCCGCAGGCCATTCCCTAAGCGATAAATCTTTACTCCGAAGAGACTATCAAGTATTAGCCAATCTTTCGACTGGTTATTCCTGACTTAGGGGGATGTACCTACGTGTTACTACCTCGTTCGCTACTGCCCTTGCGGGCCGTTTAACTTGCATGCCTTATCCACGCCGCCAGCGTTCATCCTGAGCTAGGATCAAACTCTTAATAAAAATTGTTTTAAGGCAATTTTTGTATGAACGGAACAAAATAGAAAATAGTATCTTTCTATAAATGCACCATGTTTTTAGAGTTCTTTCTGCTCAGAACTTTTTAATCCAAAATTATTTTAGAATAAACTATGGACTTACACGTATGTGAATACGTATAAGCAATTTCAAAGTACATCCCTATATCTTTTATAGGGATTTCACCATTATATAGATATCTATTTTTGAGTCAAGGGGTTGTAGATGGGGCTTTAGAATAAGGTGGGTTGGAGCGATTTACATAAGCCTTAAAAAAATAAAGTGGGCTATTTTTTAAGCTTTTGCAGAGTCACTAAAAGTGGTGAGGCAAGGAAAATAGATGAGTATGTACCTGCGATAACTCCGACCAAAAGCACAAAAGAAAAGTTTTTTGTTGTTTCGCCACCTAAAAAATAAAGTGCTAAAATAACAAACAAAATTGTAAGCGATGTGTTTATAGAACGTCCAAAAGTCTGACTTACGCTCTTGCCTACTGTTGTTTCAAAGTCTTCTGTGGTATGTGACTCTTTGTTTATGTGTAGATTTTCACGCACTCGGTCGAACACCACAATAGTATCGTGCACAGAATATCCAAGAATTGCCAAAATAGCGGTGACAAAAAGTAAGTCTATTTCCCCACCGTTAAAATAAGTGAAAACTATAAACGCACCAGTTGGCACTATCACGTCGTGCACAAGCGCAAGAATAGTCACAAATCCATATTTCCAAGAAGATACCGGCTCTGAAACTTTTCTAAAAGCAAAGGTAACGAAAAGCACGATAGCTAGTATCACCACAATAATAGCGACTAATGCTTTGTTTTTTAATTCACTTCCGACTACTGGACCGACAGAGTTGAAGCGTTCTTCTTTTGGCACACTATCGTCTGTGGAAAGCGCTGTTAAAAGAGCGGTTTTTTGTTGTGGGTTGAGCTCACGAGTGCGCACAACATATCGGTTTTCTCCAGATGGTCGCACAGAATATCCACCAATATTTAAAGTATCTATTTTTCCTTTCACTGCCTCAAGACTTGGTCGCTCTAGAGAAGTTGTATCGCCATAAGAAACTTCAAGTAAAGACCCGCCTTTGAAATCAATTCCAAAATTGAAACCAAACACCATCATTACAATGACGGAGCTGGCGATAAGTAAAGCTGTGATTGCGAAAAATATTTTTCTGTATAGTACAACAAACATATTATTTTTTTAGATGAATACCGTTGCTAAAAAGAAACTTTGTGACAGCGTTGGTCTTTTTTGGAACTATTGCAAAAAGCAATGTTCGAGTCGCAGTGATAGCTGTAAACATACTGACCAAAACTCCGATACCGAAAGTCAAAGCGAAACCTTTTACCGCAGATGTGCCGAGCCAGAAAAGTACGACGGCTGTGATAATACTTGAAATGTTTGAATCACGAATAGAAAGCCATGCCCGACGGAAACCTTCATGAATAGCATCGTGAATATTTTTACCTCGTTTGAGCTCTTCTTTTGTTCTTTCAAATATAAGAATATTCGCGTCCACCGCCATTCCAATAGAAAGAATAAATCCTGCAAGTCCCGCCGCTGTCAGAGTGACTGGAATAAGTTTGAAAAGTGCGAGACTCATTATCACGTACATGAGCATTGTGACAGAAGCGATAAATCCCGGAAGTCTGTACCAAAGTAAAAGAAAAACGACTATAAAAAGCGAGCCCCAAATACCCGCGCGCACGCCAGAGAAAAGGGCGTTTTGACCGAGCGACGCACCGACAGTCTGAGTACCGATAAGCTCAATAGGTACAGGTAATGCTCCATAATTTAGATTTCTTACAAGCTCTCTACCCTCTTGTGGAGTAAAACTTCCAGAGATTATTGCTTCACCGCTACCGATTTCTTCTCTAATGACCGGTGTTGAAATGGGTACACCGTCTAGGAAAATCGCCAACACTTTTCCAACATTATCTTTTGTAATTTTTGCAAAAAGTTCTTGACCTTCGCCGTTGAAAACAAGTGCAACTATCGGCTCGCTGGATGTTTGATTAAACTCTAAACGAGCTTTTTCTAGAAAACGTCCAGTAAGGCCTGTTGCGACAAAATCGTTTTTAAAATCAATAGTCGTTGTCGCGCCAGAAAGTTTTGTTGCATCTTCTTTTAAAAGTCTAAAGTCAAGTATTGGTGTCTGACCAATGAGTGACACCGCTTTGTTTATATCAGTCACACCCGGAAGCTCAACGATGAGTCGGTACTCCTCAATACCGCTAACAATACTTGCTTTTTCTACTTGAATGATCGGCTCTGACACACCAAAAATATTTACTCGGCGCTCTATCACATCACGGAGCGCTTCCATTGCTTCATCCACCTCCCCACTCCTCACTTCAGAAATATCCGCTTTATAAGAAAGCTCTGTTCCTCCGTTTAGATCAAGGCCGAGTTTAAAAGGAAATTTTGCAAAGCTAGATTGTGGCACAAACTGTGACGCATACAAACCATAACCAAAGCCGGCGAAAATAACGAGTAATATCAGCGAATATATTCTATATTTTATCATAAAGCTCAATAGTAAACAGAAGTTTGGAAAAAATCAATACACCCAAAAAGACGATTATGCTCCACTTCTTGAGATTAGTTTTTTTATAGTTTTTAAAACAATAGTCATATCTAGTATGAAAGAGCGGTTTTTTAGATAAAATAAATCGTAAGAAAGCTTTTCTTTTGTGGCATCTATAGCTAGGCCGTGGTGCGGATGATTTTCTTGATAAATTTGTGCCCAGCCAGAGAGTCCTGGTTTTATAAGATGACGCACATTGTAGTATGGTATCTCTTGCTCATAGTGTTTTACACCAGACGGAAGCTCGGGACGTGGACCAATAAGAGACATTGAGCCATATATTACCGAAAATATTTGAGGTAACTCATCAAGTCGTGATTTTCGTAAAAAGCTACCGACACGAGTGATTTTATTTTCGCCTCCTTTTGATAGGTCAATTTCATTTCTCGACATTGTGCGAAACTTGTATGTTTTTATGAGTTTTGCATTTTTACCTACACGCTCTTGCATAATAAAAAACGGGCCACGGTCGTCGAGCAGTATAGCGAGCATAATAAATGGATAGAAAACCAAAGAAATAAGACCAAAAGGAACAGAAATCATGATGTCCATCGCGCGTTTTACCGTATCATAAGTAATACTTTTGGCAGTAGAAATATTTTCCAAAAACCAGCTGTGTTTTATAAGAGAGAGAGGAATCCTATCAAAAATATCCTCATAGATTTTATACATATCTATAAAGCGAACGTTTGAAAATACTAGATTGTATAGATTTGGTAAAATCGGCCCAACTTTATCATTTCTAAAATCAGCCGCTATCACCTGCACATTTTCACTATAAACACGATTGAGAATATCTTCTTTAAAGTCCAGAGAGTCTGTCTGATCTAAGTCTATTGAGGAAATAAAATGCAAATCATATCGAGAATTATCATTTACTTCCTGCAAAAGCTCTTTCATTTCCTTGCCACTACCTACAAGAATCGCATTTTGTTTATAAGAAACTTGGAAAAAAGACTCGCCATAAATACGCCAAAGTAAAATCAGACCAAAAGAGATTATCAAATAGATGAAAAGATTTGTTTTTGGAGTAATGCCAAAATATGGAATCAAATAAAAGAACAAAACAGCCAGAGCGCTATTTATAATCTGCGCGTTTAAAATAACAACTGGAATTTTTTTGCGCAATATAAGCGTGTGTTTTTCATATAAACCAGCGATGAAAAAAACAATAATCCAAATAATAAAAAGAAAAGAAAATGGCAATAAATGGTCGTAAAAAAGTTGTGCTTCTGGAATTTCTTTATAACGCAAAAAGAGCATTACCCAAAGGGCTAGCGAAAAGAAAAATATATCTCCCAAAAATAGTAATATTGCCTCTTTTTTTCTTATGGCAGTCATTAGTATATATAAATACCACTTTATACTAGCAGATTCTAAATTATGCGCTAGAGTAAAAAATGGCTATAATTAGTGGTATAATAGCATGCATATGTCAGAAAAACGTAAGAAAATCCTATATATAATCACAAAAGGCAACTTTGGCGGGGCGCAAAGATATGTGTTTGACCTAGCTGTATCTTTACCAAAAGACCGTTTTGACGTTGTGGTCGCATTTGGAGAAAGCGGAGTTTTGGCAAAAAAACTATATCAAAAAAATATCCGAACAATTGAAATAAAGTCATTGAAAAGAGACATAAATCTTTTTCTTGATTTCAAAACCCTAATTGAGCTAATAAAAATATATCTAAAAGAAAAACCAAATGTGGTTCATTTAAATAGCTCAAAAATCGGAGGACTCGGTGCATTTGCAGGACGCATCGCTTTTGTGCCAAAAATAATTTTTACAGGACATGGCTGGGCATGGAATGAAAGTCGGTCTTTCGTATCAAAAGCTGTTATCGGTTTTTTACACTGGCTTACAATAATATTTTGTCATCAAGTCATTGCAGTATCAGAAAACACAGCCAATCAGATCAAAAAGCTCCCATTTATTTCTAAAAAAATCATCACAATTTACAACGGCATCGCACCGTTTGAAACAAAAGATGGCTTTGAGGCGCGACAAAATATCGGAGCGTCAATAAAACAAAGTTTATGGATAGGAACCATTTCAGAACTTCATAAAAACAAGGGATTAGACTATCTCATCGAGGCATTCTCACAAATCTACACTGAGTTTCCCGACTCTTGTGTGGTCGTCTTGGGCACTGGAGAAGAAAAAGAAAATCTAGAAAAACTCATCGCAGAAAAAAAACTTCAAGACAGAGTGTACCTCGTCGGCTTTGTAGAAGATGCAAAAAAATACCTCAGTGCCTTTGATATCTTTACACTCACCTCTCGCACAGAGGCATTCCCTTACACCGTCCTAGAAGCTGGACTAGCAAAAATACCTGTAATAGCGAGCTCTGTAGGAGGTATTCCTGAAGTAATTGAAAATAAAATGAGCGGAGTCCTGACAAAAAGTGGCGACATCAAAGCAATATCAGAAAACTTACGCAACCTTTTGCAAGACGAAAACCTCAGAAAAGAATACGGTCAAAATCTGTGCGATACCGTTGCAAAAAATTTCTCACAAGATAAGATGGTAAACGAAACAATAGTATTGTATAATCAAACGATATGAGCAACGTAGAATTTGAAGACGAAAAAGTAATGATGGCACAAGTGCCTAAACAAGAAATAAGAACAGCAATGGAAAGCTTGTTTATAAAAACTGGCTTCATAAAAACAAAAGCTCAAGCAAACGCTGTGATGGTGCTTTTGGCATTGTCGTGTTTTGCTCTCAGTATTTTTGTTATAGTAAAATATATTTTCTAGTTTTAGCCAACAATAAATCCTTCTTGACCAAGCTCTTTGTGAGCTGATCGTCTATACCTTCTCATTCCCATAAGTATTCCCAAGCCGAGAAACTCGGTCAATAAATGACTGCCTCCGTAGCTCATAAATGGCACGGTAATACCCGTCACCGGTAAAAGTCCGATATTCATACCGATGTTTATCATCAAATGTGTCATAAAAAATATCGCCAGACCAATACCAAAAAGCATTTCAAAATTTGTTGCACCAAGCATTGCATTTCTTAAAATCCGCCAAATTATAATTCCAAACAAAAAGAAAAGGATTAGCACACCGATAAAACCCCACTCCTCTGCAAATGCTGCAAAAATAAAATCCGTCTGGTATTCTGGCAAAAAACGAAGTTTTGACTGAGTGCCGTAGCCCACACCCTTTCCGAGAAGCTGACCTGAACCTACTGCAATCATCGACTGATACGCATTGTACCCAGCACCACGAATATCAGAAAGTGGATTTATAAAAGTCATAATTCTCTGCTTTTGATAGTCTTGAAAAGCATACGTCCAGAGCAGAGCAAACGTAACTGCTCCGAGCAAAACTACAGTGAGCAAATGCTTTTTTGAAATACCAGACACAAGCACCATTCCAAACCACAAAAAGAAAATTATAATCGCTCCTCCAAAATCTGGCTGAAGTAAAATAAGTAAAAACAACACAAAAGCATAAATAGCTGAAACGATAATGTGTTTGATGTGCGCGATTTCCACATGTCGACGCGTAAAATATTTTGCCAAAACCAAAATAAGCACGAGCTTTGCTAAATCTGATGGCTGAATAGAAAAAAGTCCCAGCCGAAACCAACTCTGCGCACCTTTTGCTACATATCCAAGCGTAAAAAGTAAAAAAAGTACACCGCAAGAAATAGAAAAAATTGTGATTATTACCCCCGTCTTTCGCAAAAATCTAAAATCAACAAAGCTTGCAACAAAAAATACTCCAACAGAAATCAAAATCCAGATTAATTGCTTTTCAAAAAAATGGCTTTGCTCCTCGACAAAAGAGTTCATTGTCACAAGTCCTGCTAGTGCCACCAACACCGCCGATAAAAAAAGAATCCAGTCAATGCCTGATAGTTTCTGCACGATAGACTTCGGCAGTATTTTTAAAATTGTGTTACTGAATATGTTGCCCATAGAGGCTTTTATCTTAACCCTTTTTGCACTAAAGGAATAATTTCTATTGTTGTTGGACTGTCTTTGCAAATAGATATTGCAATTTCTTTGTAAATTGAGCCGAGGTTTTTACTAGAAAGAACAGAAAAATAATGATCTGGCGTCGAAGCAATATTTTTTAAAAGATTTTCGTTTATATTGCTACCCAGACCCACTGTATAAATCTGCGTGCCTGATGTTTTTGTCTCGGTTGCTATACGCAGTGCCTCTGTCTCTGGAAAAGTCTCGTCACCGACTTTTAGTGGCCTTGTAGGCACACCGTCTGTCAAAGCAACGATGATTTTTCTGGCGCTAGTATTGTATCTTTCAGAGCTAAATTCTCCTAATGCCTTGAGCAGTCCGTCAGCGATATTTGTCTGCTGAAGACCATCTATGCCGATGCTAACAGCGCCGATAGAATCTTTTACTTTTTTGAAATCTTTTGACAAAAATGCATCTATCGGACTAGAAGCTGTGTCTGCGTATGACACCAAGCCAACCTTGTCAAACTCTCCGAGTTGATTTACAAAAAGTATCGCAGCGTTTTTTACATCAGTCAGTGGCTGTGGAGGACTTGCACCGTCACTTGCCATACTTCCCGATCTGTCGATAACCATCATCACATCAGCTGGCACTTTACATACACTTTGCTGTGTATCAAATGGTGCTGGCCAAGTAAATACTACATCAGCACTTTGATCTTTTTCAAGCTTATCAATGTATGTGCGAGATGCACCGATGGCGTTGTCTTTACCGTCATACACAATGGCTACAATTTCAATATTGGAAAAAGGAATCAAAGAAAGATTTTGTACATTTGCATCAATACGAGGCAAAGCGTCTTCGCGTGAAAGAGATTTTGCATTTACGCTTAGTCTTGGTATTTCTTCATTGTTTTTTATCCACTGTGGTACTTCTGTGAATTCAAAAACGGTGCGTGTTGGCACACTTTCTCCAACGACAATATTTGGCTCAAAAATAGCAAACTTTTTGTTCCTCGGTATAAAAGCAAAACCTTCACGAGTTGCGACGAGTTTGTTTTGGTTATCGTATAATTTAAAAACATATCGTACATCAATAGCTTGAGAAGTAATGTTGAAATTTTGAATATAAGCAACAGAAGAATATATACTCGGTGTTACTTTAAAAGATCTGCTCCACAAAATATCGGGCTCTTTCGCATCAAAAATACAAAGCAACTGACAAGACCCTCCGCAATCTGAACCATTTTCATCGCCGTTTTGTTTACCATCAAAACATGTCGGCGCTTTGTAAAGAATAAAAAAAAGTGGAACAACAATCACAAACACCACAAAACCAGAAAGTATTCCGATATAAGTAACTTTTCTTTTTACAGACCAAGATGCCATTTGCTTTTTATTATACCAAACAAAAACATAGCAAAATAGCATTAAACTGTGTTGCGGAGCGCTTGGCGCGAGCATAACGAAATTTCAGCAGAAATTTACGTGCACAGTTTAATGCTATTTTGCTATGTTTTTGTTTGAATTAAATACTTAGTTCTGGCGGCTACCTACTTTCCCCAGTAAAGAGTATCATCGGTACTACGGTGCTTAACTTCCCTGTTCGAAATGGGAAGGGGTGTGACCACCGCGTCAAGCCACCAAAACTAAATATTCAACACTCAATTTTCAAAGAAGTCTTTGCGCACTCATGAAATGTTCATTTCATGTAACAGGGTAAAAAGTGGTTTCCAAATTTCCTAATAGAATCGACTAATTAGTACTTCTCGGCTCAACACATTACTGTGCTTATACCTAAAGCCTATCAACGTGATCATCTCTCACGAGTCTCAAACGATTCCTAATCTTGGAGTTGGTTTCCTTCTTAGATGCTTTCAGAAGTTATCCATTCCCGACATAGCTACTCTGCGGTGCCCTTGGCAGGACAGCAGATAGACCAGAGGTCAGTTCAACTCGGTCCTCTCGTACTAGAGTCAAATCTCCTCAAGAATCAACGCCTGCAGTAGATAGGAGACCAACCTGTCTCACGCATGTTCCCAACGATTGCTCGTTGCATTGGACTATGCCTTCGTACACATTTCTGTGCACGGCCGATATGTAGTCTCTACGGGCCAACCTAGATACTTTTTAAAAAGCACTGGGAAGTTCCCTCGGCGTCACCCTTGTTTATCTAAAACAATGCGGGCTCCACCGATATTCATCAGCTTTAATCAAAGATTACTCTCTGACCGCCGTGATTGGTTGGTTTCACTTTCTTTTTAACAAACGAAAACATTTCAAACAATTCCTCTGAGGATTCAGATTGTTCAAGGGCGATTTCTCATCTGCCTCTGAACGGTCTGAACCCAGCTCGCGTAACTTTTTAAATGGCGAACAGCCATACCCTTGGGACCTTCTCCAGCCCCAGGATAAGTTGAGCCGACATCGCTGTCATATTTTTCTCCCGTTACCGGAAGGATCGGACTATATCTTCATCCAAATGCTCGCAAGCAATTGGAGTTCGGCGTGTTAGCATGAAGTTTTCCTTCACACTCCGACCAGTTAAGGTCAAGTCTCTACGGGGTCAATCCTTGCGGACGACTTCCCACGGTATTGTCCACATGGTTAATGTGGAGTCCACCGTTATAAGCCAAATTGTTTTTGTATGAGATTACTCTCATAGGCACCCCGATGTTTCCCGACGTTTAAATCGAGAGTTAAGGTGCCGAACTGTGCCGTCGATATGGACTCTTAGGCACAACCAGCCTGTTATCCCCAGGGTAGCTTTTGTCCGATAATCTCCCACCGCCTCTAATGCGAATGGTCGGTTCACTATGTTCTACTTTCGTATCTGCTTGACAAGTACGTCTTACAGTTAAGCCAGCTTATGCCATTACACTATCGGCACGGTTTCCATTCGCGCCTAGCTGACCTTAATAAACTCCTCCGTTACTTTTTAGGAGGATAGCGCCCCACTAAAACTGCCCGCCAGATAATGTCCCCTGCCGTTTTTTCCGTCAAGGTTAGCAAGTATATTTCTTAAGAATGGTATTTCACTGTCGGATCCATCTACCCCGAAAAGTAAACTTCAAATCCTCCCATCTACGCTACGCATAAAAAACATACATGCAATATCAAGTTGCAGTAAAGCTCCTGGGGTCTTTTCGTCTAACTGCAGGTAACCGGCATCTTCACCGGTACTGTATTTTCACCGAGCAAGTCCCCGAGACAGTTCTCCAGTCATTACACTATTCGTGCGCGTCAGAACTTACCTGACAAGGAATTTCGCTACCTTAGGACCGTTCATTTTCTAGTAGCGACGCATTCACAATAGTTTAGACATTTTCCAGTCTCTGTTTATCAAATTTTCTTTCGCACGTGTTAACTTTATGTCGCCATAAAGATCGGACTATATCATCGTTTTCAAATCGTCGACGCCCAATTGATTTGAAACCGTCTTGCGTATAGTCTCTGAGGATTCTTCTCAAGACACAAAATCTAACAAAGTATATTTGCGTTTTCTTCCTTTTCCTTTGTTAAGAATTTCTCTTAATTCTAGAATTGTCCGAAAACCTTTTTTTGTTAAATGTTCTCCATTCGCCATCTTTTCAACAATTGAAGAAAAAATGGCAAAGTTTGTCTTTTTTCGTGAAGAAAGAAAACCAAATCGTTTAAAAAACGGAATGATTATTTCTTTCAATGAAACGACATCTGTCACTTCATAATATACAACTCCATCTTTTCTTTCTCGCAAAGTTCCACACTCTAGCTCTTTTTGTATAAAAGCTAAAATAGGACGATCCTTTTGAGAAATATTAAATGATGCTGTCAATTTCCACGTATCTTTGTAATCCAACCTTTTCTTTACTGAAACATTGAAGCTTCCTTCACCATCAGTAAAGCCAGCAATATAGTTGCCTATATCGCTTTTGGTTTTTTTACAGAGAAGCCTTTCCTGCTGATTGTCTGCACGAGACACATTGTTACTATTTTCCACTCCTCTATTTTCTCAAACAGAGGATAAAATCTTTCTAAAGATTTTCTAAAGAAATAGTAGTGCTCGATACTCAGAGTTTCCAGCATATGGCAAGATTTATTATCGTAACTACAACGGTCATGTCTATAGTTACGGCCGACATTCACCAGGGCTTATATCAATCAGCACTTATCTTGCGACAAGCACGGTCGATATTTGACCTTCTGGCATTGGTCAAGTGTCACCCCCTATACATCCTCTTACGAGTTCGCAGGGAGCTGTGTTTTTGATAAACAGTTGCCAGAGATACTTTAGCTGCGGCCCCTTTGTCTAAATAAATAGACAGAAGGGCAAGCCTTATTCCGAAGTTACGGCTGCTTTTTTGCCGAGTTCCTTGGGGACCTCTCACTCGTTCGCCTTACTCTACTCGAGCTGACTACCTGTGTCGGTGTACGGTACGGTTTCTATATACATAAGCTTAGAAAATTTTCTTGGAAGCGTGCTTTGTCTCATTTACTGGGTTGCCCCAGCATCTTCGCTTTGCTTGAAGTCGCTATTAAAAGCAGACCTACGGATTTACCTATAGATCCATCTTACAACACGAACATAAATCCAATAATATGCGAGACATACTACACTCCGTCCTTCCATCGCTGTATACAGAAGTCATGGAATATTAACCATGTGTCCATCGGCTGCGGATTTCTCCATTGCCTTAGGCCCGACTAACCCTTGGTTGATTGACATTGCCAAGGAAACCTTAGTCTTTCGGCGTGCGGGGTTCTCACCCGCATTGCGGTTACTTGTGCCAACATTCTTACTTCTTGACGCTCCAGCATGGGTCACCCCTTTGCCTTCACAGCAGACAAGAATACTCTCCTACCACGCATCATCGACGAATCGATGACGCATCCTCAGTTTCGGTACTACGCTTAGCCCCGATTATCTGCGGCGCAAAATCTCTTACTGAGTGAGCTGTTACGCTTTCTTTAAAGGATGGCTGCTTCTAAGCCAACCTCCTCAGTGTCTGAGAAATTTTACCACCTTAAGCGCACTTAGCGTTGATTTAGGGACCTTAACTTGAGATCCGGGCTGTTTCCCTTTTGACCACTGGAGCTTAGCCCCCAGAGTCTAACTGCCGAGTAATTAATCTAGAGTATTCGGAGTTTGATTGATTTAACGAGCTTTCGCCCTGTTTAAATCATCCAGTGCTCTACCCCTCTAGGGTACACTCGACGCTAGCCCAAAAGCTATTTCGGAGAGAACCAGCTATTACCAAGTTCGATTAGCTTTTCACTTCTTACCACAAGTCATCCGATAGTGTTGCACGGCTAAACGGTTCGGGCCTCCCTTATGATTTCTCATAAGTTCACCCTGCTCATGGCAAGCTCACTTGGCTTCGGGTCTTATATATACTACAAACGCGCTATTCACACTCGGTTTCCCTACGGCTCCATGCTCTCGCACTTAGCCTAGCAGCATACATAAACTCGTTGGCTCATTCTTCAATAGGCACGCCATGACGGTATTGCTACCGCTCTGACTCCTTGTAAGCATATGGTTTCAGGTCTATTTCACCACCCTAATCGGGTTGCTTTTCACCTTTCCCTCACGGTACTAGTTCACTATCGATCTCTAAGAGTATTTAGCCTTTCCGGTTAGTTCCGGTAAATTCCCTCGGGCCATTCGTGTCCCGAGGTACTCAAGAACAACAACGCAAGAGATATTTTATTTTCACGTACGAGACTATTACTCTCTAGGGTCGCGCTTTCCAGCACGTTCCGTTAACAAAATATTTTTTAACTCTCTCAATATAAATTGAGTTGCCGTCTTATAACCCCCAGCATCATTCTCACAACACACAAGTGCATCGTGAGAATGAAGCTAGGTTTGGGCTCCTTCCTTTTCGCTCGCCGCTACTAAGGAAATGCTTTTTCGTCTCTTTTCCTCCGGGTACTGAAATGTTTTACTTCCCCGGGTTTGCATCACACATCAAGTGCATGATTATAGCTTACGCTATAGGGTTTCCCCATTCGGAAATCTTCGGATCAAAGGTTGCTAGGCACCTCCCCGAAGCTTATCGCAGCCAGACCACGTCCTTCATCGCCTCTTAGAGTCTAGGCATCCACCATATGCTCTTAATTTCCTATTAGGAAATTTAAAAACCACAATTTCGCGCGCGCTCGCTTACAACGAGCGCGCGGTTTTGCCGCCGCACCAAAGGTGCGGCGGCTTTCTTTTTACCCTGTTACATATAATTAACAATCATATATAACAGCTTCTGCATCTGTCTCCACACCACTAAGACCTCAGAAAACGGATGTGTGACAGAATGATCATAGAGTCTACCCTCGGGCGTTCGCTATGATTTTTGTCAAAGAAATTTCTGATTTACGAGCTTACTTTTCTTCGCGATTTTAAATAAAAAAAACCGCTTGAAAGCGGCGAGCGATAACATAAAAAACGTTATCGTTTCCGCTTTGTTGAAAGATTAAGTAATTTACGCATATCAGAGATAAATACCAGTATATATATATCTAAAAATCTGTCAACAACTTTTTGGGGGCAAAAGAAAGGCCCCAAGTTTTACCTTGGGGCCGAGGGGGTTTTGGCTAGTTTTACTGCCTTATTTAGCCAAAAATGTGGACAACCTGTGGAGGAAATGTGGGTAAGAAATGGGTTGCAGTAAAAGAGCGTGAGTTTGGCTACTTTTTCCGACAGTGCCAAAGCCAACAATTTCCCCTTTTTGGTTGATGTCTGTAACCATTTCTAGACAGACATTTTGGGTGACGATGAGCGACTGCAAACTTTTCATTCCTGTGTTTTTGCTCCACACAAACGGGCGCGCAGGAGCGCCGAGCAACACCGACTCTCCGATAACTACGCCGTCGTTGTTTAAGTCAAAAGCAAAGCTAGTGGTGTCGCCTGAGAGTGTGCCAATGTCACGCATCATTCCTTTCTCCCATAAAAAAGCGCGGTGATATCCTGTAGAAAGAAATGACAAGCCGACCACTTGCCCGATGTCGTTTATGCCACTTGCAGTGCAATGAGTTCCTCCGAGTGTGCCGAGCAACTCAAACTTTCCATTGGCTCGGAAAACAAAAGCTGAGCTAGAAAAGTCAGGATTTTGAACCGAGCCAACAACATCACCCGCTTCATTTACATCACTAGCAAAACTATAGTCAGAGTCTGGAAAAATGTCCTGCATCACGCCATCGCTCCACACAAAAGCATGGTTTTCGTTTTGTGCATTGTGCGATTGCCCGACGACTACACCAGAGCTATTGACTGCATACGGTGCACAAAAGTTGCCACCGAGTGTGCCAATGTCTGTGATGCTCCCGTTTCGCAAAATCCAACCACGCATAGCGGAGTTTTCATTTGTGTACGTGCCAGCAAAAACATTTTCACCGGCGAGAGAAATGGCGACCGCCTGCCTGCTTTGAAACACATCAATTTGTTTGCAGTCTAGGGGGGTATTCCAAAAACACGCATGTTGAGTGAGGGAATTTGTAGTAGACTCCCCCGCCACCACACCATCGTCGCTCACAGAAAACGCTCGCGATGATTGGTGTTTTGGCAAAACCCCAAGGTCTTTGACTGTGTAAAATGTGTTGCTCAGAAAAAGCGAACAGAAAAAAAGAAAAAATGCTGACATTGAGTATCTCCTAGAAAAAGTTGTACAGAAAAAATTGTGGAAAGAACGCTTCAAACAGTGTGCGACATAGGTGGTCAATTTTTGATAAAGATTTGATAAAGTGGCGGGAGAAAAAGAAAGTGCATACTAAAAACAGCACGCATAAAGGCAAGCTTGCCTTTTGCTCCGTCTCGGCTACCCGCCTGCGAAGTCTGTTTTTAGTATGCACTTTCTTTTTCTCCCGCCACTTTTCTCCAACTTATTTTCCCAAACAAAAAACACCCCAATGGGTGCTCTTTGATTGAAATATTATCTAGACTTAATACTCAAATTTAATCCTTGTGTGTGATTTCCTGTCGAGTCTTCTCGATAAATCGAGACGCTGCATCCTGACCGCCAAGACCAAATGAAAGTCCCAAAGCGAGAGAAAGTGCAACAATAACTCCTGTAAATATTGTGCTTACAAACTGAGCCGCAATACCAAGGTGAGAAAGTGCTACAAGAAGAGCGAAAATCCAAATAGCCCATCGTGTTACTGTTCCCAAAAGATATGCTGACCTAAGCTCTGCTGACCGAGCTGAAGTAACAACAATTTTTTGCATTACATCACCGATAACCCCAGCAAGTAGAAGTACGAGCACTGCAATGATAACTCGTGGCAGGTATTCAAGTACAACCCCAGAAAGAAACTGGTTTACTACTGTGAGACCGAGAATATCAAAAGCTGCAACTAGAAATACTGTTATAATAAACCACTTTACAAGTCCGCCAAGAAAATTACCTGAATTTAAATGCATTCCACCTTTTCGAAGTGTGTCTTCAACTCCAGTTTTTCGTATAAATTCATCAACTCGTGCTGACTTAACAACCTGAGAAACAAAACGACCAACAAGAGAACCTACCGCCCAACCGATAATAACGATAAGAAGTGCCACCACGAGCGCTGGCAAATGCTTTATCACTTCGCTCCACAAAATAGTAAAAGAATTCTGAAGTCCCACGGTCCATGTATTCATCGTATCCATCGTATTCATCATATATACTTTTTGCCCACAAACGGGCGCGTATCACGTATTACGCAATACATTAAATTAATAAATTATTAAAAAAGACCTTTTAAATCTCCTCCCAGATTATACCATAGTGAGAAAACACTGAAAACATAGAAAAAAAGCGCCTGTGGATAACTTTTTAAAAGGACAATTATTCAACACCCAGCTTGTTTATCACCTTTTCGTGGGGATAATCAAGGACATCGCTGATGAGCTTGTCGCACATATTTAAACGATAAACAAAATCAATGGTCTCAAGGACAGTGTACTTCAATTCTTTGCCGAGCTCAGACTCCAAAGCGTGTATTACATTGTCTAGTGCCGACTTTTTTATATTGTCGCCAACTATAAAAAGATCTACCCGACTCTCCCACTCTTGGATAAACACACCAGCAATAGCCAGAAATTTTAAGTTTCCTACACGCCGAAGCTTTTCTACAAGGTCTTTGTGACGAAACGGGTTCATGTATAACAAAAAATCTTGCAGTGGCTGTAAATATTGAAAAGATTGGTCCAAAACCCAGCCAGATGTTTTCTTTTTTTCAATAACAATCTTTTTTCCGCGTTTCTTTTTTACATCTTTCAAAAAAGTCCGGCGTTTTATGAGACCAATTTTTTCTAGGTTGTTTATCTCTTTTCTCACAGCCGAACTCCGAGTGTTTGTGCGCGCGCCAATATCTGAAGTATCAAAGGGAATGTTTGGGTTGAATATAAAAAGACGCATAAGGCGTACTTTTGCACCACTTCCAAAGACTTTTTCTAGAATATCCATGATTGGTTAATTATATACCATGGGATAAAAAACAAAATACCCAAAAGAGGGAAAAAAAGAAAAACAGCATTAAACTGTGCACGTAAATTTCTGCTGAAATTTCGTTATGCTCGCGCCGAGCGCTCCGCAACACAGTTTAATGCTGTTTTTCTTTTTTCCCCTAATTCAATGCTATTTGTCCCTTACTTTAGCTCCACTTTTCCACCAGCTTCTTCAATTTTCTTCTTGAAAGCGTCGGCGTCTTCTTTCTTCATTCCCTCTTTAAGCACAGAAGGAGCCGCATCTACTAGGTCCTTTGCCTCTTTTAGACCAAGACCAAGTACTTCTTTTATAGCTTTGATAACAGCAATCTTTTGTGCACCCGCGTCAGTCAAATGTACTGTTGCTGTAGTTTTTTCATCACCAGCATCAGCTACACCGGCAGTAGCAGGTGCGGCGACAGCCGCTGCAGATACTCCAAACTTTGCTTCAAACAATTTTACAAGCTCGTGAAGATCAAGCACAGACATTGCCTCAATGCTTTCAACGATAGACTTGAACTTTGCAGGAACTTCAACTTTTACTTCTTCCATAATTGTATTTTTAATAATAATTAAGCTTTCTTTTTTGCTATTTCAGAAAGAGCCATAGCGAAACGCTGTATAGGTGAATTGATAACATTTACAAACTGAGCACGCAGTGTCTGTAATGGTGGAATCTGAGCAATGAGTGTCATCGCTATTTTATCCATATATTTTCCTTCAAACACACCTCCCAAAATTGATACTTTGTTATCAAGCTTTTTCTGAAAAAAATAAATCTCTCGAGCGGGCGCAAGCATATCTTTTGAATACACTACAGCAAGCTCTCCTGCAAGCTCAGGCATCTCACCTTTTATTTTTGCTTCACTCAGTGCCTTTCGAGTGAGCGACTTTTTTGCAACTGTATAACCAACCTCTTGTGCATGCAGGGCCTTTCGCACTACGGTCGCATCATTCGTAGACAAGCCATGAAAGTTTACAAACACAATAGAGCTAGACTCTTTTATAATAGAGGTTAGTTTTTCTAAAATTCCTTTCTTTTTTTCTTTTGATATAGCCATATAATCGATATTATCGATTACTAAATAAAAAATCGACCTTACAGAGGGCCGAGAATGTCAAACAATGCATCAAGCATATGTTTGCCTCGATAGGGCTTCTTTTGCCTTTTTGGGGCAAACGCCTATTGTCTTTGGCCGTGTAAAGACAAAGATATCAGTAAGTGGGCATGTCGTCAAGACTACATACACTTTTTTATTTAATCTACCAGTCCTACTCCCTTCATCTGAGTTCTGGTTTTGATACCAAAGTAGCCGACAGCTGGAGTGATGTCAAACTTAGCTTGATAGTCAGAGAGAGCTGATTTTGTTTGCGACCCAAACAGTCCAGTTGCTCCTGCTGGAATTGAATGGCCTTGTGCAATAAGGAGAGTTTGAAGTGCTTTAACATCATCGCCTGTCATACCAACTGTGAGGTCTCGGACAGTGCTTGGAGTTTCAGTTGGTGTTATAGCTGTTGTCGGAGTCCCAGCTGATGTAGCAGGCGTAGTTGGAGTTACTGGCGCACCAGTCATTTTTGCAATGAATGCTCGAGTAACTGGTCCGAGATAGCCGGCGGATGGAACAATGCCGTTGGCGACTTGGAAGCGAGCGAGGGCGGAACGTGTAAGTGCACCAAAAAGATTCGTCTCGTTATTGAGAGAGCCCAGACCTGATAGCGCTACAGGAAAACCGTTTGTATTGAGGAATCGCTGAAGCTCTCGCACATCATTTCCTGTTAAGCCAGTTTCGAGGTTGCGAGTGAAGGTTGATTGTGATGGAGTCTGAATTTGAGTAATGACTGGAGCAATATAACGACCTCCACCGCTGGCGACACTTCGCCTGGTTCTCTTGAGAGTTACAGTTGCAGATCTTGCCCTAAACGTTCCTGCGTTGGAGAAATTAGCGCCAACCGTAACGCCGTAGTTACTTGTACTT